>JACCYN010000341.1 GCA_013696465.1 Pyrinomonadaceae bacterium | reverse complement strand
GTAGATTTCAAATGACATTCTGTGCGTCGCTTCTCGCGGCGAGTGTTTTTGTGGCGGCGTGTCAGTCAACGGATCGGACGAAGAACGACGACTCGCCGACGAACGCGGCGGCGTCCAATGAGCGCGCCCCAACCTCTTCTTCAAACGCGAACGAGATTTCAATCGCCGATAAAATGAATTCGGCGGAAGATTCGGCGAGCGCCCGGCCGACGCCCACGCCCGCGCCGACAAACGCCGCTTGCCCCGACCCGAAAAACCCTTGTCATCATAAAGACAAAACATTCGACGAGTGGGAACTGTCGTTTCGTCTGCCCAATCGCATCAAGCCGAACACGACTTACAAATCCGCTCCGTTCTACGCGATCATTCTCAAGGAGTACAAAAATATTGATGCGGACTTCGATTGCGACGGCGGCGAATACACCGAAAGCATCGAGGAAGAACGCAAACGCATTCAAAGCTCTCACCCAACGCGCAAAGTTTTCGCCGATCACCAGTGCCCGAACATGGCCGCGGTCGGCTACGATTTTCCCGGCAGAAGCGACGGCGAGAACATTTTGATCAGCAACTTCATCGCCATCTACGCCGGAGCAACCGAGGACGAAGCCAACGCGCTGCTCGGCGAATTACGCGCTGGCTTCCCCCGCGCCGTTATCAAACGCATGACGGCTGGTTACGAACAGATCGAGCAGTGAGTTTTAAGAGTCAGGATTAAAATCACACGCTCGAAGTGACTCTCCGCTAAAAGACTTTCCAAAAAAGAATGAAGGCGGAATATTCATACTCCACCTCCATACACAGGCAAGAAATCTAATGCCCGCGCTTAAAATGCCTTCAACACTTCGTCCGCATGTTCTTCGACGTTCACTTTATCGAAGATTTTTTTAATCTTCCCTTCATCGTCAATGAGAAAAGTTTTGCGCGCGTTGGTCATGAAAGTTTGACCGCCGAAGTTTTGCGCGCCGTATGTGCCGTAAGCTTCTGAAACGGTGCGGTCGGTGTCGGCGAGCAGCGTAAAGGGCAGATTGTACTTACCGGCAAACGCTTGGTGCGACGTTTCGTCGTCTAACGACACGCCTAAAACTTTTATCCCGCGGGATTCAAAATCCGTGTGAGAGTCGCGCAAGGAACACGCTTGTTTCGTGCAGCCGGGCGTATCGTCCTTCGGGTAGAAATACAGTACAACCTTCTGCCCGCGTAAATCAGAGAGTTTAACGGGCGCGCCGTTCGCATCGCGCGCCGTGAAGTCCGGCGCTTGGTCTCCTTCTTTGAGCATTTTTGTGTCAGCTTCCTTTGTCGAGATGAAGTATAACGCCCGGCATTTTAACACCAGCGCGTGATGAGAAGCGATGCGTGGTGAGCGCGCCGCAGTTACGCTTAAACGTGCTTTTCAAATTGGCACGCCGCGCCTTTTGTGCACGTAGCGCAGAGTTTCGGAGACGAGGGCGCGGATGTGATGGATGGCGGTGCGCCCCGATTCAAATGTTTGATAGAGATTAAAGTCCGGCAGCTCCAAGCAACTGAGCGGCGAGGTATGCGTATAGCCGGTGTCAATGCCGATGGCGCTGTGGTGGACGTAGATGCCGTGATTGCCGATGCGCCCTAAGAGAGGCAGAAAGGACACGGGTGTGTGGCCGAAGACGCAAAGTTTACCGTGATAACGGCGAAAGAAATCTTCGTCGCGCGACCACATCAGGCGGTGCGGATCGGTGTCGCGCGGGTGCTTGCTGCAATCGAGTCCGGCGTGAACGTAAATGGCGTAATCGTCTTCGTAGTAGAACGGCAGGGCGCGAAAAAATTCGACGTGCTCCGGCGGCACAACTTCCATCACCTCGCGCTGCGCCACGTCGTAGTTCTCCCGTATTTCAAATGTGAGAGGACGATTGGCATACTGCTCAAACGTCGTCTCGCTTCCAACTGCCGCGTGAAACCACAGATCGTCTCGCCCGTCAATGAAATCAAGCAGCATCTGTTCGTGATTGCCGCGCAAGACAACGACGCGCTGGGGTTGCGTGCGCTGCAATTCGATTACGTCAGCGATTGTGCCCGGAACGTCTTCACCGCGATCAACGATGTCGCCTAAGACTACGAGCGTATCCCGCTCTTCGTCGCGCGGCAGCATCTCGACGAGCGCTTTGAATTGCGCCCGGCGACCGTGCACATCGCCGATCACGAAAGTTTTTGGCAAAGTTTTTAGCCGGGCTGTCATAAAATTTCACTTCGCGCGGGCGTGTCTGCTCAACGCGATGCGGTTCATCAACTCACGAAAACGCGGATCGTCGCGCAACTCTTTCCAAGCGGGATCAACTTCAAACCAAGGGCGATCTTCATTGCCGAGGTTGATCGCCCGCTCCAACCATTTGAAAGCTTCCTCCGGTTCACTCTCAAGGGCGTAGGCGGAAGCGAGCCAATAGGCGATGTCGTGATCGGCGGCGGCCGTCTCCTCGACGCGCTCGGTCAACTCGGCGCGAGCCGCGGCGTGTTCGCCCGTGTCGCTTAAACACCACGCGAGGATCGGTCGGATGCCGTCCATCTGCGGATTGCGTTCGAGCACTTCACGGAGTATGGCGGCCGCTTCAGACGGTTTACCCATCCGGCGCAACACCATCGCGCGGAAAGTTTTAATGAGCGGATGATCAGGTTCTAGGCTACTGCCCGCGTCGAGTTCCGCAAGAGCTTCTGCGGGGCGATCCTGATGCAGCAAGATTCGCGCGCGGTTGTAGCTTGTCACCACCACCTCTGCCGGATTAAGGCGCACCATGGTGTCGAATTCGCGCAGAGCCTCTGCGTATTCTCCATCTAAGCGATGAAGCGTAGCGCGCACGAAATGCACGGCCGTGTCGTTCGGGGCTTCGTGGCGCAGAAGTTCGATCCACGCGCGCGCCTTCTGTTTTTCGCCGCGCGCGAGATAGATAAAGACCATGTGGAGGCGCGCTTCGAGGAGTTGCGGATCGAGCGTCAAAGCTTCGGCGAAAGCGGCTTCCGCGAGTTGATAATCATCAAAACTTCCGAACCCCTTGATCACACGGTTGGCGTAGGCGAGACCGACGCCGCAATGCGCGAGCGCGAAGCGCGGATCGAGTTCTGTGGAGCGGCGAAAATGACGGATCGCTTCGTCAGAGTCTTCGCGCGCGAGCGAATGATAAACGTAGCGACCAAGCGCGTCGCGCCCGCGCAAGTATTCTTCGTAGGCGGCGGCGTTGGTCGTCGCGTGTTGGGTGAGCGCTGCGGTTTCATCGGAGCGCAATTCGATGTGCAGATTGTCAACGATGTGGCGCGCAATCGTGTCCTGCACGGTGATCACGTCGTCGGATGAAGTGTCAATGCGGTCGCTCCAGAGCAGATCGCCCGAAGCCACGTCCAAGAGTTGCGCGGTGACTCGCAGGCGGCCGGGCGCGCTCATGAAACTTGCCGAAAGAATTGCGTCAACGCTCAGTTCGCGCCCCGCCGTGCGCGGGTCGGCGTCTCGATCTTTGTATTTCGTAATCAAAGATGACGGACGCACAACGAGCGAACGCAGGCGCGCAAGCTCGGTGATGACCGCATCGGCAAGCGAGAATTCATAAAAGCTCGCTTCCGTGTTGCCGCTCAAATTGCGAAACGGGAGGATGGCGATTGACTTCTGCGCCGATGCGCCGCTTGAAGACGGCGTTTCGTGAATGTCGCGCGCGTTGGCGGTTTGGGTTACTGACGCGGGAGGAATCGAAGAGGTCGCTTTCTCTGTTCCCGAAGCGCGACGCAAGAAACGTTGCGTGGCGCGCCACATCGCGCCGAATCCCGTCTGGTGATGCGGCTCGACGGGAGCTATAGATTCGATCACTGAACTTTCACTCGCCCCCGTTGTTTCGCGCCACACGGCTTTAATTTCGTCGCGTAACTCCTCCATTCGCCCGTAACGCGCTTCGGGTTCTTTAGCGAGGGCGCGATCTAGGATTTGTTGGACGCGCGGCGAAACGAAATCGGAGCGCATCTCGTTGAACGGGCGCGGCTGGTCGTTCAACACGGCGCGGCGCACTTCGGCGCTTGTCTTGCCGCGAAATGGCCACGTGCCCGCAAGCATCTCGTAGAGCAGCACGCCGGTCGAGAAGATGTCGGCGCGGTGGTCGGCCGCCCCGCCGCGCGCTTGCTCCGGCGCGGCGTAAGTCGCTGTCCCGTAAGGCACGCCAAACTCGGTGAGATGAACGTCATCAGTCCGCGTTTGAGAATGCGCTCCCGCGTCGAGCAGTTTGGCGAGTCCGAAATCTAAAACTTTGACGAGTCCGCTACTGTTGACCATCACGTTGCCCGCTTTGATGTCGCGGTGGATGATGCCCTTGCTGTGCGCGGCGGCGAGCGCGTCTGAAGTCTGCGCGGCGATGGAGAGAGCGCTGGCAAGTTCGAGCGGACGCCCCCCCACAAGTTCGCGCACGTTTCTGCCCTCGATATATTGCATCGCAATGAAATGCACGCCCTCCGTTTCGTGCAGGCCGTAGATCGTGCAGATGTTCGGGTGATCCAAAGACGACGCGAGTTGGGCTTCGCGCTCGAAGCGTTGCATGTTAATTTTCTTCTCGGTCAGTTCAGGCGAGAGGACTTTGACGACGACAGGGCGATTTAATTTCACATCAACCGCTTTATAAACTTCTCCCTGCCCGCCCGCGCCTAAGCGTTCCGTGAGCCGGTAATTGATTAACGTGCGCCCGATCATTGTCGTTAGCTTCCCGAAGCGAGTTTCACTTCTTGTTGCGTTTCGCGTGCGTTCACTTCGTAGTTCGTGATGAACAACTCTTTACCTTTTGGCGCGAAGTCGCGCCCGAAGTTGTTCATGCCGTACTGCAATTCCCACTCGTAGATGTTGGCGAACGGAAAGTTATTTCTAATCTCCGGCGAATCATCATAAGTTACGAGCCACTTATGCGAATAAGCTTTCAAACTCTCGGCGAACTCATCGTGATTAAAACTGCTGTGCAAGCGGCCGCGCCTGCCGTAAAGCTTCGATTTCGCCGCGCTCAAGTAGGGCGGATCGAGAAAGACGAAACAACCATCTCCCGGCGCTCGCAAAACCTCGCGGTAGTCGAGGTTTGTGATCCTGACTCCTTCGAGAACGTCGCGCAGTTCGCCCAGCCGCTTGATTGACGACTCTGTAAATCTACTTTCAAAAGCCTTCTGCGAATAACCGCCCGCGTCAACCGTGCCGGAAAACGTGATGCGGTTGAGGACGAAAAACCGCACGGCGCGCTCCATCCCGGAAAGCTCCGCGTCGTAATTCGCCGTTAAGTCCTGAAACAATTTTCTGCCGTCCCGTGCCACTGTTTTAACTCTTGCGACTTCCGCCGTCAAACTTTTAAGGTCGCTTTGCGCACACTTCCAAAAACAATACAGATCAGGGTTCAAATCGTTAATCCACACGCGCGCGTGCGGCATTAGTTGGCGCAGACGAATGAAAAGCGAACCGCCCCCGACGAACGGCTCTCTGTACTCCGAAAAGGCTGCGGGCAGGAAGCGTTCGATCTGCTCCAAAGCTTTCGACTTGCCGCCGGGGTAGCGCAGCGGACTTCTCACGATTTTCACTTTTCGTGATGTCATTATAAGCTACAGCATGAACGCGCGTTAAATTAAAAAGTTGTTTCTCGGAAATTGGAAAGGCGAACTCGATGTTAAGTCCGCCTTTCGAGTTTCAAGCAAGACGTGCGTGTGCAACTATTTCGCCGTGCCGAGTTGCGCGAGGATGAAAGCGTAGTCGAAGGCGACTTCGCGTAGGGCGTCGTAGCGACCGCTTGATCCGCCGTGACCCGCGCCCATATTGGTTCGGAAGAGGAGCGTGTTCGAGTCGGTTTTCATCGCACGCAGTTTGGCGACATACTTCGCCGGTTCCCAATACATCACCTGTGAGTCGTTCAAACTCGTGCGCACGAGGATCGCCGGGTAGTTCTTCCGCTCGATGTTGTCGTAAGGGCTGTAAGACTTCATGTAACGGTAAGCGGCTTCGTCGTTCGGGTTACCCCACTCCAAGTATTCGCCGACGGTCAAGGGCAGAGATGAATCGAGCATCGTGTTAATCACGTCAACGAACGGCACGAGCGAGACGACCGCCTTGAAGAGATCGGGGCGCATGTTTGTGACCGCGCCCATTAAAAGTCCACCCGCGCTCCCACCCTGAATCACGAGGCGATCCGACGAAGTGTACTTCTCTTTGACGAGATGTTCGGCGCAACTGATGAAGTCGGTGAAGGTATTCTTCTTCAACCTCATCTTGCCCGTGTCGTGCCACTCTTCGCCCATGTCTCCGCCGCCGCGAATGTGGGCGACTGCGTAGGCGACTCCGCGATTAAGAAGACTGAGGCGCGGGCTTGAGAACGTCGGCTGCTGCGAGCTTCCATATGAGCCGTAGGCGTAGAGCAAGAGGGGCGTCGTGCCGTCGCGCTTCATCCCCTTTTTGTAAACGAGCGACATGGGGATGCGCGCGCCGTCAGCGGCGATGGCATAAATGCGTTCGCTCGCGTAATTGTTCGCGTCGTAGCCGCCGAGCACTTCCGTCTGCTTCAGGAGTTTCCGCTCGCGCGTCTTCATGTTGTAGTCATAGACGGACGAGGGGGTGATGAATGATTGGTATTGAAAGCGAAAAGTGTCGGTGTCGTATTCCGGATTCGCGTCGCCGAACACAGTGTAGACTGGTTCAGGCATCTCGACGCGGAAGGACTTACCCACGCGGCCGCCGTTAATTTCGGTGACGTTCAAATATTGAAGCGCGTTTTCGCGCTCGGCCACAACGAAGTAATTTTTGAAGAAGCTGGCGTTCTCCAACTTCACCGTCGGGCGGTAGGTAATCACCTCGCGCCAATTCTTCCGCGACGGATCGGAGACGGGCGCACGGACGAGGCGGAAATTTTTCGCTTTGTCGTTCGTGCGAATGTAGAAGCTGCCTTCGTGGTGATCGACGTAGTACTCGTGTTCGCTTTCGCGCGGCAAAATCAGAGTGGGCGCATTCGCAGGCTTGTCGGTCGGGATGTAGCGCCACTCGCTCGCTTCGGAACTGGCCGATCCGATGAGAATGTATTTGCGGTCGCGCGTGCGCGTGGCGAAGGCGCGATAGAGTTCGTCTTTTTCTTCATAAACGAGCGCGTCTTCTTTGTCGCCGCCTTTTGTGCCGACGGCGTGGCGGTAAATTCTGTAGGGGCGTTTCGCCGCGTCTTCCATGCCGTAGAAAAGCGTTTTATTGTCTGCCGCCCAAACCGCTCCTAAAGTTCGTTCAACGCGGTCGGGGAGCAGTTCTCCGGTGCGCAAATCTTTGACGTAAAGCGTGTACTGACGAAAGCCCGTCGTGTCGGTTGAGTAAGCGAGAAGATTGCCGTCGTCGCTTACGGAGTAGGTGCCGAGTCCGAGAAACTTGTGACCGCGCGCGAGTTCGTTTAAGTCGAGCGTCACCTCTTCTTTCGCTTCAAGGTTGCCGCGCTTGCGGCACAAGATCGGATATTGTTTGCCTTCTTCAGTGCGCGAATAATAAAAGTAGTCGCCGAAACGGTAAGGGACGCTTAAATCCGTCTGCTTGATGCGCCCCAAGATTTCATCGTAAAGCGTCTTCTGTAACGCTTCGGTCGGACGCATCACTTCTTCCGTGTAACGGTTCTCGGCTTCGAGATAAGAGATCACTTCGGGGTTCGTCTTCTCGCGCAGCCAATAGTAATCGTCAACGAGCGTGTCGCCGTGAATGCGTGTGGTCTTCGGAATCTTTTTCGCAACGGGCGGTTGCGTGCCATTTGAAACAAGGCGATCTGTTTGTGCTTCGAGTGTGGTGTTCATAATGAAAGATAAGCTCACGGCGAGCGCGAGCGTTTGAAAGAGCGTGCAGCTAAACTTCGGGCGCATTCGATTCGTGCCTCCTGCGATTAAATTCTTACGGTTGGATGCGGACTTTCTAAACTCGTGCGGCGATCAAGTTGATATACGTTCGATGTGCGCAAAGAGTTCTTTATTCACGAAGCGGGAAACGACTTTTGCACGAAGTAAAATTCGGATGCCAAGCGTCGCGCCCCGAAACTTCGGAGATAAATCTAAAGAGATGGATTTTTAAGTGACGAGCGCACGGCTCGTCTTCAGTCGTGAACCGTTCAACCGCGCGGCGGCGTGCCCCAGCCTGATGAAATGTATTCGCCGTTTTCGACGATGCAGGGCACGGTCGGGTCGCCATCCGAATAGCGAAGCATTTCGGCGCGACGCTCGCGGTCACTCTGGGCGTCGTATTCTGTCCATTCGACGCCCTGCTCCGTGTAGTGGTCGCGCGCCTTCTGGCAATAAGGGCAGTTGGGTTTGACGTATATTACGAGTGCCATGTGCGTTCCTTCCTTTAGAGTTCGTTAGTTTAGCAGCACCGCGCCATCTCACACAAAGGGATGCGAAGCGCACCCGCGTGCGGTTATACTCGCTCGAAGGGAGAAGTTGTGCGCAGCTTGTCGGCAAGGAGCGAGTGTTTTTCGTGAACGCGAACGACGATCTTTTTGAGCCTTACGATAAATTGATCTCGATTGAAATTCTCGGTCGCCGGGTGGAAGTGCCGGAGAACAATCACCTGCTGCGCTGCTTTCAATTTCTCTCGATGCGGACGATCTCCTACGGCGATTTCTGCTGGAACGGCGACTGTGCGCGTTGCGAATTCAAATACCACGAAGCCGGGCAAACGCGAGCCGATGATCGCGCTGCACTCGCCTGCCGCTTCCGCGCGCGCGAGGGTTTAGTGATCACGAGTTTGAATCGTTTCATCGAGTTGGAAGGAATTAACAAATAGGTCGGCGCAAACCGCATCGCGTGAAATGCGCTCGCCCGCAATCGCGGAATGAATTGATGACACTAAGGATTTTGGGAGTCAACGGAAGTATGCGTGCTCGTGCACACAGCGCAAGCGCGCTCACGGTCGCATTGGAAGCGGCGGGCGAACGGGGCGCGGAGATTCGCACGCTCGATCTGCGCCGCACGCTTTTGCCGATGTATAACCCGGACGTGGAAGTTGCGGAGACAGGAGAAGTGCGCGAGGCGCTGGCGGCGGTCGAATGGGCGAACGCCTTTGTGCTTGCCACGCCCGATTATCACGGCTCGATGTCCGGCGCGATGAAGAACTTTCTCGATCACTTCTGGACGGAGTTTGCCGGAAAAGTTTTTACTTACGTTTGCGCGTCGCACGAAAAAGGTTTAACCGCGATGGATCAGATGCGCACGGCCGTGCGCCAATGCTACGGCTGGAGTTTGCCTTACGGCGTGGCTGTCAACCCCGAAGAAGATTTAGACGCGGAAGGAAACGTCACGCGCGCGGCGACGATCAAACGACTTCGTATGCTCGCGCGCGATCTCACAATTTACGGCACGCTCATCAGCGAACAATTCGAGCGCGATCTGTTAAGCGACGATACCCACTCTTTCGCTGCGCGCTATCGCAAATGAAATGTTCCGCACTTCGTGAGGCGAAAGTTTTGCGCCCATAAAATTTCAACTTTGGAATCTCGAATCGAAAACACAAAAACTTCCTTTGACGTTTGCATAATTGGCGCAGGCCCTGCCGGACTCTCTGCTGCCCTGTGGTGCAACGAATTGGGTTTGCGCGCTGTCTTGCTCGAACGCCGACGCGAGATCGGCGGGCAGCTTTTATGGATTCACAACAAAATTGAAAATCATCTCGGCGCGCGCGCTGCGAACGGGCGGGAGTTGCGCGAACAATTCGCACAACAGATCGAAGAAGCAAAATTCGACTTGCGCGTTGGAATTAACATCCAAAACATTTGCTTGGATAAAAAGCGTCTTGAGATCGCAGACGGCGAAACAATTCATGCGCGGAGTGTGGTTATCGCCACAGGCTTAAGCCGGAAAACTTTGGGCGTTCTGGGCGAAGCAGAGTTTGCGGGGCGCGGCATGATGGAGTCGGCGACGGGCGACCGTGCGTCGTTTGCCGGACGCGACGTGTGTGTGGTCGGCGGCGGCGATTCGGCCGTTGAAAACGCTTTGCTGCTTGCGGAAGTTTGCCGCAGCGTGGCGCTCGTCCATCGCGGCGAAGCGCTGCGCGCCCGGCCTCAGTTCGTCAAACGATTGAACAACTCGCCACTCGTCCGCGTTTATCTTCGATCAAAAATCGAGCGCATCATCGGCGACGAAGAAGTTGAAGCGGTGCGAATCGTAAATAGTGAAGGTTGCGCAGCTACGGAGTTGAAAGCGCACGGCGTTCTGGTACGCATTGGCTACGAGCCGAACACGAAGATGTTTCGTGGCGAATTGAAGTTGAACGCGGAAAACTACATTTCAGTTTCAAATGAAGGCGAAACAAACATCAGAGATGTTTTTGCTGTCGGCGATGTCGCCAATCCGCTTGCGCCGACGATTAGCGGAGCAGTCGGCGCGGGTGCGACCGCCGCAAAAGTTATCGCCTCGCGCCTCACTGCCACGACGAGAACGCAGATGATACTTCAATGAACCACAAAACTATTTCACCGACGGAGCTTCACCAACGCATCGCAAGCGGAAACATCATTCGTTTGATCGATGTGCGCGAACCGCAGGAGCATGAGATCGCGCGTATCGAGTGCGCGCAACTTCTGCCGCTCAGTCGTTTTCACGAATGGTCGCACGCCTTAAACCCGGAGGAGGAAACGGTTGTGATGTGTCATCACGGAATCAGAAGCGCGCAAGTCTGTTCTGTGTTGGCGCGCGTGGGGTTTAAGAATTTATCCAATCTCGCGGGCGGGATTGACCGATGGTCGGCGGAAGTTGACGAAAACGTGCCTCGTTACTGAAAGCATTGACGCGTTTTAAGTTGAATGGAAAGGGCGGCGCGAGAGCACCATGAACGGGGTTGACGATCAATCAGCTCGGCTGATTTGTTGGGCGAAGGGTCGGGAGCAACTCAATAATGAAACCTGCACGCCAGAATCCTAATCTTTTCTTCTGTAACTTGATAGACAGGCCGATGTTCTTGATCTATTCGCCGCGACCAGCAACCTTTCAACTCATGCTTCAACGGCTCCGGCTTTCCAATGCCTTTGAAAGGATCACGCTGCACATCTTTTATCAGGCTCACGATGCGCAGCGCCTTCTGACGATCTTGCCCAATCCACCAAGCTAAATCTTCAAAGGCGTCAATATCAAATTCCAAGCCTCTCGCTGGCTTCATCAAACGGGATTCCTTCCTGACGTTCCTTAGCCTCCAAAAGACGACGCTTCATATTCTCGCTTTTCAGCAAATATGCCGTTTCTTTTTCAGACTCAATTTCACGCCATAATTCGATAGGCACAATAACGCCAACAGGATTGCCGCTTTCGTCCGATACATACTGAATTTCTGCCATAATACAAACCTCTCACGTCAAGAATTACATGGAGAATGTATCAAAGTATTTATCGCCGCTCAATGACTTATCAGCGCGCGCCGCCCAACACAGTATCTGACCGGCGCGGCCCGACAAAAATGTTGGGGTAGAAACAAGTTTGTTGCCTCTCTGTGGTCTATGTGAAGCGCGTTTCTGATGCAGACGCTCGACTTTTCCGCGCCTTCAAGCGTGGTCAACGATTTCGTTCGCTCCTTCTTTGCGCGCGCAGTGGGCACAGCAGTAGAACGTGCCGTTCGCCTCGATGCCGTGACCGAGAATCTTGCAGCCGCAGTTGTTGCACACGGGCGCGAGTTTATGGATCGCGCACTCAAAACTGTCGAACACGTGAGTGACGCCCGCCGTGATAACTTCAAAAGATAGATAATAGTCATTTCCGCACACTTCACATTTTGCCATCCTTGACCGCCTTTCGTCTGCCAGCGCGCAAGGAGCGGAACGCTGTCGATTGCCGCCCCTGTCGCGCTCCCTTAAGTTGCTGATTTTGGAACCTGTGTTTTTTTGCGTCCGCTGTTAACCTCGCAGCTATGTGAAGCGTTATATATTTATGTGCGAAGCAGAATCAAGCGAAGTTTAATTAAACTAATGGCGAAGTTGCGACGAAGGAGACGAAGATGAGTAACGAAGGACTTAAGATATTCATGGAAAATCTGCAGTCGATGATCGTCAGCCTCGGCTTTTTTATTTTGATCGGCTGGGTGATCGCAACGACCGTGAGCGCGCTCAGGCACAAGATGAACATTCGCGCGCAGACGGAACTTCACAATCGATTGCTGGAGAAATTCGGATCGGCGGGCGAGTTTACCGCTTACCTGCAAACGCCGAACGGGGAGCGTTTCTTTGAGAATCTGGCGGCGGAGCGCACGCACCCGGCGGGCAAGATTCTCGGATCAATTCAGAAGGGCGCGATCCTCACCGTCGTCGGGCTGGGTTTGCTGCTTTTGCACGTTTTATACAGCGCCGTCGATGAAGGCATCTTCTTGATTTCAGGTGTGCTCGTGCTGGCGCTCGGCGCGGGATTTCTGATTTCATCTGCGCTGTCTTACCGTTTGTCGAAAGCATGGGGACTGCTGTCGGACGCGGATGCGCGCGAGCGTCGCCGTTTGGCCGCGTCAGAATCTTTAAGCTCTTAACTTTTGCTGCAATCGCGTTTGTCAGATGTTTCGAGACGCAACTTTTACAGAAGAACTGCCTGCTAACTGCGCTCATGACCGCTTAGCGCAGGCGGCGCAATCACACGCCATGGATGAAACGACTTTCGAGGAGTTCTACGCCGAAACTGCGCGCGCGCTCTGGTCGTACATCCGTCGTGTGTCGGGCAGCGCTGAGTTGGCCGATGAGTTGCTTCAAGAATCATTCTTCCGCTTACTGCGCGCGCCGCTTCCGATGACAGATGAAGTTCATTTGAAATCTTATCTCTACAAAATCGCAACCAACTTGATTCATGATCACCGACGCGGGGTGAAGCGTGAAGCGTTCTGGCGACTTCGTTTGCCAGCGCCCGAGGAAGCGTATAAGGATTCGTCGCTCGATTCGGACACGATGCGAACCTTCGCGGAACTCAAGCCGCAGGAGCGCGCGCTGCTCTGGCTCGCGTATGTCGAAGGTTACGAACACCGCGAGATCGCCCACGTAATGCAACTCGCGGAAAAGAGCGTGCGCGTGCTGCTGTTTCGCGCGCGGCGCAAACTCGCGCACTCTCTTGAGAAGAAAGGCATCAACGCGGAGGTCGCGCTATGAAACAGGAAGCTTGTGCTCACGAGCAGGCGGTGACGAAAGCTATTGCCGCGAATAGATTGAACGAAGATTTGCGCGCGCATCTTGCGACGTGCGACGAGTGCCGGGAAGCTGCTGACGTTGCAAGTTGGATGATCAAAATTGCGGAAGCCACTGAAGCGGAGCGCGCGCTGCCGTCCGCCAGTTTCATCCGGTGGAGGTCACAGCTATTGAAGAGACAGGAAGACGTCCAACGCGCCACGCGCCCGATTAGGATCATTCAAGTTGTTTCCGGCCTGATCGTCGGGCTCGCCGTTTTTGTCTTGCTGCTCCGGCAACCATCCGCCATCGAACACGGACTGGCGCTGTTTCGCCCGCCATGGGCGAATCTATTCTCGTCCGGTAACGAGTTTTATGCTCTCCTGTTAGTAGCTTCGTTGTGCGTTCCCGTGCTCTGTTTGGCGGTCGTCTTTGCTCTCAACTCAGCTCTAAAGATAAATTTTGAGCGATGACCAAACGCCTCGCTCTCTGAACTCGTTGTATCTGATTTACGGCAAACGCCGCGCAGGGTGTCTTCTCTGCGCGGCGTTTGCCGTAAATCAGATTATCTGTTGCGTCACATCTCGCTAACGCTAATTCCCCATCCGTGTCGCGTCCGCGTCAGTCTGCGCGGGTCGCCCCTCGGCATCAAGCACTGTGATGTTCGCGCCAACTCCTTCGAGCGAGCGCAGTCCCGGCTCGATCACTTTGCGATCACCGACAACGAGGATCGCCATCCGTGACGGATCGAGGTAGCGATTCGCCACGCGCTTGATGTCGTCGATGGTGACGGCTTTGACGCGCGCGATGTAGTTATTGAAGTAATCATCCGGCAAACCGTAGAGCACAATGTCTTCAAGGCGTCCGGCGAGTTGCCCCGAAGTCTCAAAGCCGCGCGGGAAGCCACGAATGATCGCTTGCTTTGCATAATCAAGTTCTTGCGGCGTAACGGGAATGTCGCCGCGAATGCCGCGCAACTCTTTCAAAAACTCTTGCACCGATTCTTTCGTGACGGCCGTCTGCACGCCTGCTGAAGCCGTGAACGGCCCCGCCGCGCGGCGATAACTAAACGCCGTGCGCGCGCCGTATGTGTAGCCTTTCTCTTCGCGCAAATTAAGATTGACGCGCGAGACGAACTGCCCGCCGAGCATCGTGTTTAAGACGACGAGCGGGAAGTAGTCGGGCGTCGAGCGCGCGACGCCGATTTGCCCGATCTGGATCACGGATTGCGCCGCGCCGGGGCGGTCAACAATGTAGATGGACGACTGTTGGCGCGGAGTTGGATCGGAGACGTTCGTCTGCGGCACGTCGCCGCGCTGCCACTTGCCGAAAGCGTTTTCTAATTTCGGCATCAGAGAGTCGGGCGCAACGTCGCCGGTAACGATCAGAGTCGCGTTGTTCGGGCGGTAGTAAGTTTCATAGAAGCGGCTTACGTCCGTCCGCGCGAAGCGGCTCAAGCTGGTTTCGTCGCCGAGTTGCGGGTTGCCGTAAGGGTGATTACGCCCGTAGATGATCGAGGCGTAGACGTTTCCGGCGATGGCGTCGGCGTTGTCGCGTTGCTGCTTCAGGAAGGTAAGGCGCGAATCGCGCAGGCGCGTGAAATCGTTTTCGGGAAACGCGGCGTTTAAGATTACGTCCGCATAGATGTCGAGCGCGCGGTCAACGTGGCGCGTGAGCGTAAGCAGATCAACGCTCGATGAATCTAACGCCGCACTTGTTCCGAGCGACGCCCCGATGTTGGAGAGCGCGTTAGAGATTTCGAGCGCGTTGCGCGTCTTCGTGCCTTCGTCGAGAAGATCGGCCGTGAGGCTGGCGAGTCCTGCCGAATCCGATGCGTTCGACGCCGCGCCGGATTTAATGACGAGGTTCATGTTGACGACCGGAGTTTCGTGCTGTTCGACGAAAAGCACTTCGAGTCCGTTCGACAATTTACGACGCTGGAGGCGCGGCAAGGTGAAACGCGGATCGCCACTCGGTTTCGGTAAGTTGGCAGTGCTCGCTTTGTTGTCGCG
>JACCYN010000244.1 GCA_013696465.1 Pyrinomonadaceae bacterium | reverse complement strand
CGGTTACGCTGCTGCTGTGAAGGCGTGAGCGGGGCAGCGACCGAGCAGAGCACGCAGAGCGCAAAAACATAAATCATTGTTTTCATTAGTTTCTCCATCGTTTGAGTTTAATTTCCTTAAGCAAAATTTTTGCCGCGCGTCGTCACACTTATGCGCGGTCACATGACGGTAATCCGTTTGCGCATCATCAGCGAGCAAAACTAATACGGCAGTTCTGTAAACTTTTTGCGGACGCGATCTGGTCGCGCCCGCCAGCCGGAGAAGTTTGTTTTCAAGGGGAAGAGAATGAGCGAGAGCGACGGCCTTTTCTCCCCTGATTCAATCGCCGGAAGCTCTTTGAAATCAAAAGCGTGCGAAATAACGCGAATTATTTTATAATCGCGCCCGCCTTGTGACCACGCCGAACCATACCACTCTTGAGCGCGCATGGAACGAATGCGCCCCCGACGTTGCCGCGCTGCACGCGCGCTGCGCTCAAGCCGCGCCCAATTATAACGTCTCCGCTGAAGATTTTGCCCGCGCGCTGAATGTCGCGGCGAATAAATATCTCGCTGCAAGCGATCCGTCGGTTGACGACGTGAGGCGTTTTGTCAATGAAGTTCAATCCGCCGATCTGTATCTGGCGCTCGCCTGTGCTGCTGGGAACGAACACGCTTGGTGGGATTTCGACGGTGGTTATCGTCGTTACATCGAGCGCGTTGCCCGCCATCTGGCGAAAGCCGAACGGGACGCCGAAGACGTTGTTGACCACGTTTACACGGAGCTTTACGGGACGCGCGAAGTCGAGGGCGTCCGACAATCGAAGTTTCGGACTTACACGGGGCGCGGCACGTTGCGCGGATGGCTGCGCGCCATTGTCTGGCACGCGACCGTAGACTTGCACCGCGCCCGTCATCACGAAGTTTCTCTCGACGCTTGGTCGGCGGGCGCGGGCGTTGCGGAAGAACGCCCCGAAGTCAGCCGTAGCGAGGCGCGCGGCGGCGAGACGGAGATGCTCGACGAGATCACGCGCCGTCGTTACCGCGAGGCAACCGTCGAAGCTCTGAACACCGCGTTCGCCGGACTCGGTGAACACGAAAAACTGCTGTTGTTGTTTTATCACGTCGAGAATTTGAAACTGCGCGAGATCGCGCGGCTCGTCGAACAACCCGCTTCGCCGCTCCGCGTCTGGTTTCAACGTAAACGGCGCGGCGGCAGTAGTAATAGCAGCGAGATGAATTCAAACAACGGCCGCGTCCATGAGTCAACGGTGATGCGGTGGTTGGAGAAGGTTTACGCGACGGTGCTCGAACGCTTCCGTGAAGAACTTAAGACGACGGGCGGATTGAGCGAAGCAGAGATCGAAATTTGTATGAGCATGGCGACCGATGACCTCGCGCCGGAGGACGTGCGCCGCCATCTGACACAGCAGCCGACGCCTTGAAACTTGGGCAAAGATCGAGGAAAGCAACCGTCTACATGAAGGGGAAGGGCGCGAACTGATGCCGCGACAGAAGAGAAACAAAGAAAGCGAGGCTATCCGACGCATGATTCACGGGCATCTTCAGCGCAAAACGGAGGTCGCCGCTCATGCTTCGACTCTTTTGGCCGCCAGTCATCTTGATGAAGATGCGCTCGCCGCTTTCGTCGAAGGAACTTTAAGCGAACTTGAATCGAAAACAATCGTTTCGCATCTCGTCGCTTGCGCCGCCTGCCGACGCATAAGCGCGCAGCTCATTCGTCTTCAATCCGCCGTCGGAGGAAATGAATTTACGCAGGAAGATGCCGCAACACCGCCGACAGAGCCGGGCCGGTTCCGCCGTCTGCTGGACGATTTAGCGTCTCGCGTGCTGCCGGACGCGGGCGACCGGGAAGTTTTCGCTTACCACGCCCCGGCGGAAGATTTTGAGGCGAAAGAGAAAGAAAAGGAAAAAGAAGAGACGGAAGATGAGAACGGAAACTTGAAAAGTTAATCGCTTCTACGCACACGACCGCGCTCGTTAAAATCAATTCGGGTTTCCGTCCAAAATAAAAGTCGAGGATTCAAACAAAAGATGTTATCGCGTAAAGTTAAAGCCTTGTTCGCCGTTCTTTGTCTCGCCGCGTCGCTCGCGCCCGCTTCCTCCGCGCAAGAGGGCATCACAAAGCGTCTGCGTTTTGCGCGCGGCAGCTCCACCGCCGCCGTCGAGGATGCGGTTGTGCGCGGAACGAGAAACCGCTACGTGCTCGGCGCGCGCGCAGGTCAGACAATGATCGTGCGCATCAGTTCGCTCGAAGACAACGCCGTGTTTGACGTTTATGCTGCACGCGGCCGGAAACGACTGACGACGGAAAGAACCGAGTGGGGGGGCGAGTTGCCCGCGTCGGGCGATTACGTGATCAGCGTCGGCGGCACGCGCGGCAACGCGAGCTATCGCCTTGAGGTAGAGATTCATTGACGGACTTCAACCCGTAGAATCAGTGTGAAGAAGTTTGCGCGGAATTCGTTCCG
>JACCYN010000279.1 GCA_013696465.1 Pyrinomonadaceae bacterium | reverse complement strand
CTTACCACCGGATGAAGACGATGTACGACTTCGGGCTGTCGAAGATTTACGAAGTCGTGATTAACACGAATCCGTCTTACGGTTTTCTGATGGAAACCAACTCGCCGATCCAGAACAAGATGGTGATGGCGCACGTGCTCGGTCACGTTGATTTCTTTAAGCACAACATCTACTTCTCGAAAACGAATCGCCGCATGGTCGAAAGCGTCTCGTCGCACGCGGGGCGGATGGCTGAATACGAATTTAAGTACGGACGCAGGACGGTTGAAAATTTTCTCGACGCCGTGCTCTCGATTGAAGAGCACATTGACCCGAACTTCTTTATCAAGCGCGAAACACGGACGCGCGCCCGGATTGAAAGCGAGAAGGCGAATCGCAAAGAAGGGCGCTACGACGATCTGTGGAATCTCGGCGAGAGGCGGGTCGAAGCTGCGCACGACGCCGAAGAAGAAAAGAGCGGCGAGATGTTTCCCGAAAAAGATTTGCTCTTTTACATTATGCGCAACTCGCCCGCGCTCCAAGATTGGCAGCGCGACGCGATGGCGATGATCCGCGAGGAGATGGAATACTTCGTGCCGCAGATGCAGACGAAGACGATGAATGAAGGATGGGCCTCGTTCTGGCACGCGCGCATTATGCGCGAGCTTGATTTGCCGGACATGGAGCTGGTCGAGTTTGCCGAGTTACATTCCGGCGTCGTATCGCCGCACAAAGGGCAACTGAATCCGTATTATCTCGGCTATAAAATCTTTGAGGACATCGAGCGGCGTTGGGACAATCCGACGGGGGAAGATCAAGAGAAGTTTGGGAGAGCGCCGGGCAAAGGGCGCGAGAAAATGTTTGAGGTGCGCGAACTCGATAACGATGTTTCTTTTCTGCGCAACTATCTGACGGAAGAGTTGTGCGAAGAGCTTGATTTGTTCGTTTTTGAGTTGGTTGACGAAGAGGAATGGCAGATCACGGAGAAGCGTTGGCAGCGCGTGAGGGATCAGCTCGTTGCAAACATGACGAATTTCGGTTTACCGTACATCGTCGTCGCCGACGGAGATTACAACCGCAACCGTGAGCTTTATCTTAAACATCTGTACGAAGGCGCAGAATTGGATGAGCGTTACGCGCGCAAAGTCATTGAGCATGTTCACACACTGTGGGGTCGTCCTGTGCATCTTGAAACGGTTGTGGACGATGAGCCGACCGTGTTGCGATATAACAGCGAGGATCACACCGAAAACTGATTGCGACGAATCTGTAATACTTTCGCTAAGGTTTACGTTCATTTTCTGACGTTACCCCGTGTCGGTTGTGCGTAATGACGTTTGAGAAAGAGAGTTTGATACTTGCCACACCGGAGCGTGTATTCGCGTTTCATGAACTGCCCGATGCGCTGAAGCGTCTGACGCCGCCTTGGGAAAACGTGCGAATCGTTAAGCAGGTTGAAAACTTGCAGGTAGGCTCGACGGCCGTGATCGAAACGCGCGTATTCGGTTTACTGCCGGTGAGATGGGTGGCGAGGCACACGCAGTATGAGCCGCCGCGCATGTTTGAAGATGTGCAAGTTGAGGGGCCGTTTCGCAGTTGGCGACATTGTCATATAATCGAGCCACACGCCGAGGGAAGCATTTTGCGCGACCGCATTGAATATGAGCCGCCGTTTTCGCTTTTCGGCAAGCTCGCCGCGCCGATTTTAGTCGTTCCGAGATTGCGGCGCATGTTTGAATATCGCCATGCGGTTACGCGCGAGTGGTGTGAGAATTCAGACAGAGGGGGCGGTGAGTAAATGAACGAAGAGGTGAGAGAAAAGGGATCGCGCGGGGCGGGCGAAGATAATTCGGCGCAGGCAGAAGCGGATCGAAAGCAAGCGTCGAAGATGAAGGGTTGGATTATCGCTGGGGCGTCGGTCGCGGTGCTGTTAAGCATCACCGCTTGGAAAGCGCGCTTCGACGATGAAGACTATTTGAGAAGTTGAAATCATAAACAACAACGAAGGAGACAAGAACAAGATGGCAACAACTACTACTGCAACGCGCACGGGCGGCGCGACCATGACCGGCGAATCAACCGACATGGTAGAGTCAACACTGCGCACCGTGGACGAATCGACGGTGAACGCGACGGGCGTGAGCCTCCTCCACATTCTGACGCTCGCCTCAATCGGCGGCTCGCTTGCACTCTTCTTTTCCGGTAAGAAGATGGCTGCGATTTTCGTCGGCTTGTGGCCGCCGACCTTCCAAGCGTTGAAGTCGGTCGCCGACACGAACAAAGAGAATAAGAAAAGATAGTTCGCGTTAAGCGCAAGAGGATAAAAACGAAGAGCCGTGCTTATGACAGAAGCACGGCTCTTTCGCGTTCGCAAGTTTTATTGTTCGCTCTACAAGTAGAAGAAACCGAGCGCGGCGATCACGTAAACCGCAAGCAGCATCGCGCCTTCGAGCCAATTCGATTCTCCGTCCAATGAAATAAAAGCGGCGATGATGACGCTTAAACCTAAGATCACCACCTCGAAGAGACTAAAGAAAAGTGTCAACTGCTGCCGTCCGAAATAGACCGCATCAGGGGCGGCGGGGCCGATAAAAAGTGAAAGAAAGACGAGCAGCGGCGCGACGAAAAGCGCGATCTGCATCGAAGAGCCGAGCGAGATGTTGAGCGACAATTCCATCTGATTCTTCATCGCCGCCTGCACGCCGACGAGGTGCTCGGCGACGTTGCCGACAATCGGAATCAAAATCACGCCTAAGAAAACTTCCCGGATGCCGAGCGACTGCGCGACCGGATCGACGACGCCGACTAAAAATTCGCTCATAAAGACAATCGCCAGCGTCGAAACTGCGAGCACGGCGACTGATGTCTTCACGCTCCACGACGCTTTATGCGCCATGATCTCTTCCGTCTCTTCGATGCCGGTGTGCGACATGGGCGCGGCGTTTGGCGAGCGCAATTGATAAACGAGCGATAGCACGTAGATCAGCATCAAGACGCCCGCGACGCCGAGAGAGATGATGACGAGTTGTGGATCGCGCACGACCGTGTCAACCGGATCGACTCGTCCCCCTTGTGTCTCCTTGATCAACTCAAAGAGCGTCGGGATTATCAACCCGATCACGGCCAAGAACATGATCGAAGCGCTCATCCCCGTCAGACGCGGATCGAATCGCTGCACGCCGTGACGCAAGCCTCCGAGCAGCAGCGAGAAGCCGAGGATGAGCAAAAGATTTCCGACGATTGATCCGGTCAGTGAAGCTTTGATAAGTTCATATTTACCGGCGTGGAGGGCGACGATGGTGATGATCAGTTCGGCAGCGTTGCCGAGCGTGGCGTTCAGGAGTCCCCCGATGCGCGGGCCTGTATGAATGGCTAATTCTTCCGTCGCTTCACCTAAAATTCCGGCGAGCGGCACAAGGGCGATTGCCGAGGTGATGAAAATCAAAAGAGGATTGTGCAGCACAAACTCGGCGAGAAAGGCGAGCGGCACAAAGATGAGCATGATGCGGATGATTTTAGTCATTTGGGCTGAACGTAACCGCGCCGCGCGCCATGAAGGTCAAGACGTTTGCGCGAAGCGAGTTTTCAAATTGGTAGAGCGATGAATAGCAAAAGATGTTTCGATGAAGTTCGAGCGTTTCGGTTTATCAGTTCATGTGTAACGACCGCCCCACGGACGGGTCGCGGCGCACGCGCCAGATTTTAGAATCGAGATAATAATGGACGAACGCGAAACCCCAGAAGAATGCGACCATACTTTCGGCGAACAAGTGTCCGTCGGCGCGGTTCTGGTTGAAATAACTTTGCGGCAGACGATACGCGAGACCGAAGAGGACGCCGAAAGCGACGTATAAAATTAGACGGTGACTGATGAGTGCCGCCGCGCCGTAACGCTCCCGCAAATTTTCGCCGCGCGTATATTTTCGGTTGTGAAACCAGACGAGGCGGTGATACTGAAGGTTGTGATAAACCGTCAGGATGGCGACGATGGCAATCGGCTTGTGCGGCATCGGAGTCAGAAGGACGATCCAGTGCATCGGGACGGCGGCCGCCAGCAGCAGATACTTAGGTACGTCAAGCGGTTCGCGCCGGAAGAAGCGTTGAAGTTGACGAAGAAGCCACGCGACTGCGGCGATGAGCGTAAAGGCAAGCAGAGTGTTGGCGAAAGATTCAAGCCCGCTTTGAAAACTGACGGGGACGCGCCGCATCGCTTCCTCGTCGCGCGCAGCGAAGAGGGCGAACGGCGCGGAGAAGGCGAGGAGGAGGAAGATACGATCAAGCGCGTTGTCAATTCGCGCCAGATCGTCGTTCTTCTTTTTGTAAAGCACCATAAAGCCGTAGTGCTGTTTGACGAGGTGGTAGTAAGCCCAGAGCAGCGCCGCAAAAAAGAAG
>JACCYN010000276.1 GCA_013696465.1 Pyrinomonadaceae bacterium | reverse complement strand
CAACTACCGTGATGGTCGAGTTCGTCGAGCGCGCCGAAGGAGACGCCGACATCGCGCGCCGTGCGCACGAGTTGTCCGCCGGGCGGCACGGTCTTGATGCCTTTGACGGCTTCGGCGAGCGGCACGGTGACGATGTTCGACGATTGCAAAGCGACCATCACGCCGCGCTCGCCGCGCGCGAGGGCGCGCGTCGCACACGCGCCGAAGTTAGTCGCGAGCATCCGGTCAAAAGCGTTCGGGCGACCGCCGCGCTGAAG
Organism: Pyrinomonadaceae bacterium; assembly: GCA_013696465.1. GTDB lineage: Bacteria > Acidobacteriota > Blastocatellia > Pyrinomonadales > Pyrinomonadaceae > JACCYN01. The sequence goes on along the minus strand of JACCYN010000276.1, from coordinate 13,401 downwards.
ATGTCCGAGCACAACGCAGCGCGTCTCCTTCTCTGTGAGCCGCTCGATTTCATCACGGATGCGGAAGCCGATGCCGCCCAGTCGCGGCGCGCGCGTGCGGTCGCCTGTGTCTTGATAGACGAGTTCGCCGTCAGCTTCGCGCGCTCCTTCGGCGGCAACGATAATCGAGAACTTCGCGTTGGAACGGTCGCGCGCTCTCACCTTTTCTGCGACCACATCCATCGAGAACGGGATTTCAGGAATCAAGATCACATCCGCGCCGCCGGAGATGCCGGAGTGCAAAGCGATCCAGCCTGTATGCCGCCCCATCACTTCCAAGACCATCACGCGGTCGTGCGATTCGGCCGTTGTGTGCAGGCGGTCGAGGGCTTCGGTGGCGATGTCGAGCGCGGTGACAAAGCCGAAGGTGAGTTCTGTGCTCGCCAGATCGTTGTCAATCGTCTTCGGCACGCCGACGATGGGAAAACCTCTGCGGTCGAATTCTTCGGCGATGCCGAGCGATCCTTCGCCGCCGAGCACGATGAGCGCGTCAATCCCCAGCTTTTCAAGATTCTCAAGCGCCTCGCGGTAGGATGAATCGGGTTTGACCACGTCGTCGTTTTCGTCGCGTTCGACGAAGCGACCTTTGTTGCGCGTGCCTAAGATCGTGCCGCCGCGCGGCAAGAGTCCCCGCACGTCTTTGGGCGCAAGTTCGCGTGTGCGCGTTTCAGTCAACAATCCTTCAAAGCTGTCTTCAATGCCGATCACGCGCAAACCGAATTCACCGACCGCGGTTTTCACGACCGCGCGGATCACGGCGTTTAGAGCGGGCGCGTCGCCGCCGCCCGTCACCAAACCGATGGTTCGTATCATAAATTTTTACGATGCGGGGAAAGCCGCTTTAATTCTTAACAAAGCCGGAGACGCGGCAAGAGTTTGTAAAGGGTCGCCCACACTCTTCCCGCGTCTTCGCCTTCTGCTAAAACTCACGCGCGAATTCGATTCTTCAACGCGCGCCGACGTTTCAATCGGCGGTCGAGCCAGCCGTTTCCGCCGCCATGTAATCGGCGACGTTGAGTTTCAATCCTTCCGCCACGCGACGCCCATAATTCTCGTCGCACTGCACGAAGTGGCGCACCATACGCTCTTGGATGTCTCTGTTGCATTGTTCGAGCGCGCCGACGAGATTAGAGATCAACTCGTCGCGCTCCCAATCTTCAAACGAGCGGAAGCGCTCGCCCGCTTGTTTGTAATCGTTCGTGCGTTCGATCTTCTGGCGCACGAGATTACCTTCGACGTAAGGCGTGTGATCAACTTGACCTTCCGGCTTCGGCGCTTCGTGCAGTCCGCCCATGCTGCTCGGCTCGTAGTTTACGTGCGGGTTTGTGCCCGGCGCTTGGTCAACGTAGTAGGTCATCTGACCGTCGCGCTGGTTGGTCGCCACGTGCTTCTTGCCTTGGTTGATCGGCAGTTGCAAATAGTTCGGCCCGACGCGGTAGCGTTGCGTGTCCGAGTAAGACAGCGTGCGCCCTTGCAGCATCTTGTCGTCAGAGAAATCCAAGCCGTCAACAAGGACGCCCGTGCCGAAAGCGATCTGTTCAACTTCGGCGAAGTAGTTGACAGGGTTGCGATCCAGAACCATGCGACCGACGGGCATCATCGGAAATTTGTCTTCGTCCCACACCTTCGTATCGTCGAGCGGATCGAAGTCGAGTTCCGGGTGTTCGTCGTCGCTCATGATCTGCACGCAGAATTCCCATTCTGGGTAGTTGCCCTGCTCGATTGACTCGAATAGATCCTGCGTCGCGTGATTGAAGTTCGTCGCCTGAATTTCGTTCGCCTGCTCCTGCGTCAGATTCTTCACGCCCTGCTTCGGCACCCAGTGGTATTTGACCAAAACGCCTTTGCCCTCGAAGTTATACCACTTATAGGTGTTAACGCCCGATCCTTGCATCGTGCGATAGCTCGCCGGAATTCCCCACGGGCTGAAGAGAAACGTAATCATGTGCATCGCTTCGGGCGTGAGGCTGATGAAGTCGAAGATGCGACGCGGGTCTTGCCGATTCGTCACCGGGTCGGGCTTGAAGGCATGGATCACATCGGGAAACTTGATCGCATCGCGGATAAAGAAAACTTTCAAATTGTTGCCGACCAAATCCCAGTTGCCGTCTTCGGTGTAGAATTTCGTCGCAAAGCCGCGCGGGTCGCGCAGGGTTTCGGGCGACGTGCCGCCGTGAATCACGGTCGAGAAACGGACGAACATGGGCGTGCGTTTGCCTTTCTCTTGAAAGAGTTTGGCGCGCGTGAAGTTCGCAATGGGTTCGCCGCCGACCGTGCCATAAGCCTCGAAGTAGCCGTGTGCGCCCGCGCCGCGCGCGTGGACGACTCGTTCGGGGATGCGCTCGCGGTCGAAGTGTGTGATCTTTTCAAGGAACTGATAATTCTCAAGCGTCGTCGGGCCCCGGCTGCCGACGGTGCGGGAGTTCTGATTGTCGTAAACCGGATGACCTTGCCGGTTAGTGAGAATGGGCTGCTCACCTTTCTGCGCTTCGGGTCGCATGTCGGTCGTCTCGCCGCTGCCTTCGCCGTTGTTTGATTCGTCGCTCATAACTTTCTCGCTGTCCTCTCTTTCTGTTTGGGTCACGCTTAGGGATAATTTGATGAAAGCCGCCTGATGATTTTTCGCTGGTAACGAGCTTAACCGCTCCGCCTAACGACGAGCTGGAACTTGAACCGCCGCGGTCGGGGTGTTTTACGGATTTACATAAAGCGGGAACAATAGTAATCATTTTCCGGGTGAATTTCAAAAGGCGTTTGCGCTTACGTTAAGGGCGGGCGCGAAGTGGGCGGGCGGAGGTGTCACGCCGTTTGGTAAGCTTAAAGTTTAAGGACGGACGTGCAAAGTTTTTCACAACAGAGATGAACGCTGAAATAACGATCAACCGACGCGGGGCGGAGCGCGCACGCGCCGGGCACTTGTGGATTTACCGGAGCGACGTGCGCGATACAAACGACGCTCGCGGCGGGCAGATCGTGAGCGTGCGCGACGAGCGCAAAGCTTTTGTCGGCAAAGCTCTCTACAGTGACCGCTCCGAGATCACTTTGCGGTTGCTGACGCAACGCAACGAAGCGATTGATCGCTCGTGGTGGAAGCGTCGGTTGCACGAAGCAATCACGCGCCGAGTAGGGATTGAACAGGACGCCGACGCTTTCCGCCTCATCTATTCCGAAGGCGATCTGCTGCCCGCGCTGATCGTGGATAAATACAGAGACGTGCTCGTTGTGCAGACGCTCGCGCAAGGTACTGAAAATTTGAAAGAGATGTTTGTCGAGTTGCTCGTCGAGGAGTTTGCCCCGCGCGCCGTCGTCGAACGCAACGACGTGCGCGTGCGCGAACTCGAAGGGTTAGAGATGAAAGCGGGCGTGCTCTATGGCGAGCCGCCGGATGAACTCGAAGTCGTACAGCACGGAATCCGTTTTCGCATCTCACCGCTCGGCGGGCAGAAGACGGGCGCATTTCTCGATCAACGCGAAAACCACGCGGCCGCCCGCCGTTTCGCCAGAGGGCGCGCACTCGATTGCTTCACCTTCAACGGCGGCTTCGCGCTCTCAATGGCGAAGACGTGCGAAAGCGTTGTGGGTTTGGACGTTTCAAAGGAGGCGGTCGCGGCCGCCGAACGTAACGCGCGTTTGAACGACCTAAGCAACATCGAGTTTCGAGAGACAAACGTCTTTGACGCTTTGCGCGAAATGGAAGCGGCGGGCGAGCGTTTCGACACGATTGTGCTCGACCCGCCCGCGTTCGCCAAGAATCGCGGCAGCATCAAAGCGGCCCTGCGCGGCTACAAAGAGATCAACTTGCGCGCCTTGAAGTTATTGAACGCGGGCGGCGTGCTCCTCACTTGCACTTGCTCCTATCACGTGAGCGAGGGAATGTTCCTCGATTGCCTCGCTGCGGCGGCGAGCGACGCGCGACGCCGCGTGCAGATCGTCGAACGCCGCGCGCAGTCGCAAGATCATCCGATCCTTGTCGGCGTGCCTGAGACTTATTACCTGAAGTGCGTCGTGGCGCGTGTCATCGAGTGAGTTACGAGTAAAGAAATTGTAGGGTAGCCTTAACGCGAGAATTAACCCGCGCCGAGCGCAGGCATTCAATTTACAACAGAGGAAGCATCTTGAAAATAATGCTATCGAGGCGTCGGATTGAATGAATTATAATGCTGCGACGTTTAGGCGTGAGATGCCGCTAGTAATTCCTTCTCTACTGTGGCTGGCAGATTCACAGGATGAAAACGATCTGCGTCAAAAGCATAATCTTCTCCGCTTTCATCCACCACACGAAGCAATCCGTCAGCTTCCGCCTCTTTATCGGGAATGAAGCGATACAATTTCCCAACTTCAAGCGAGGCTTTATAACCTTCATTATTCAGGCATACGACAAAATGCGCCGACTGTTTTTCTGCTCTTTTCATGGCTAATCTAAAAATGGCAATTTCAACTTGAATTCTCGCTTACCAATGCCGTGAGTTTCATACCAATGTATTTCAGCTAAACGTATCCTACCACTAAGCAAGCGTACTTTGGCAACGCCTTTTAATTTGCGCCATCTGCCTCTGCCATACTGCTTACGCAACCGAGCGCGATCACGAACACCTGTGCCGGCAGCAATAGTTTCAATATCAGTAATCTCGCTGACAATCTCGAAATCCATTACAAGGCATCATGCCGAGTGTTCGTGTGAGATTCAAGTGAGCAACATAACGCCCGAATTCAGCCGCGTCGAGCGCAGGCACGCAGACTAATCTTAAGGAATAAACATGAGAGCGAAGCTATCGAGGTGTCGCGCTCGAATGACTTGTTGGGCGGCGTGTTGATTACGTGCAACCTTCGACGTAACCGACTTGTTCAGGTTTTCCCACGCGATAGGTTACAACGCGCTTTCCATCGGTTTCAAAAATAATACTATACTTTCCACCCCTTATCTCAACTTCAATATAATGCCCGTCATCAACGTATTTATGCTGATAAACTTTGTACCTGCCTTTGTAAAGACGTTTGATTCAGGCTTCGCTGTCGCCAATCTTCGCGCCTCTGTCAGTTGCACAATCTTTGCTATCAATATCAATTCGCGCAATGCGCCGACCAGACATCATAAAAGCAATGTTTTTGAAACCGCCTTTGGGAGAAGCATAATAACAATTGCCACCCTCATATCCGGCATCTCTTGTAACGTGCACGCCCAGTGCTTTCGAGGCTTGAGAAAGCGTCATTCCAATTTTGACCGTACCAAATCTATCGTATGAAACGATAAATTTCCGAGCACGTTTGCTTTGAGCGTTCGACGGAGACGAAACAGCCAATAATGCAGCAACAATAAAGATAAAACAGGAAAGCTTTGATTTCTTCATTCAAGTATCGTCCATTCGTAAAACCAGCGAAGCAATACAACTACTGATTAGGGAGCAAGCGGCGCGATAATACGCAGCGTAGACATATTATCCAACATAGTGCCTCTTAATAACACTTTGTGCGTTTGAAGCGCATTAGTTTTATTAACTTACTCCGCCTCCGTTCATCACGCGCTCGGCCAAACGTTGAGCTTCGGGCAAAGCTTCTATGGCCTTGAGGAGTTGCGGATCGACTTCGAGGAGCACGCGCGCGGCCGCGTCGCTCCCGAAAGCGGCGGTGATAATCTCTTCGCGGATGCGGAGTTTGGCGAAATCGAGATCAGCGTCAACTTGCGCGGGCGAAAGTCCTGCGTTTGCATCCGTGCGGACGTAATTGCGGAAGGCTTCGAGAACGCGGTCGGTGACGGGGAAATCATTCGGGCGCGTGGAGCGGTCGCTTTGCGTTCGTTCGACGCGATAGTTTTCCAGCCCCGCGAGTTTTCCGGCGGCGAGTTCGCGCGTGAAGTAGAAGGCTGCTTCGATCATGCGATTGCGCGCGGGGAGCGACAGATCGAACGGCTTAACTTCGATGTCGGGCGTGATGCCGCCGCCACCGTAGAAGATGCGCCCGCCAGCCGTGCGAACGGCGTCGCCTGAGGGCGTCGGCTGCGGCGTAGGAGTTGGCGTTGCAGCGTCCGTCCCAACCGGAGCATTCGGTTGCGCGGGTTGCGGCGAAGCGGATTGAGTCGCGGGTGATTCGCTCGTGGAGTCTTGGCGCGAATAATAATCGTAGAGCGACCCCGTAGAGTAATCGCGCTGGATCGAGCGACCGTAAGGCGTGTAGTACTTGGCGGTGGTGAGCGTGAGTCCCGCGCCGCCGAAGGGAAGTTGCAAAACGTGTTGCACTAAGCCCTTGCCGAAACTCGTTTGCCCGACGACGAGGCCGCGCGCATGATCTTGCACCGCGCCCGCGACGATCTCCGAGGCGGACGCGGAATTGCCGTTAATCAGCACGACGAGCGGCACGCGCTCCGGTTCAGACGCGGTGTTTTTGTAAACTCGCGGCTGCTCCCCCGCGCGTCCCCTAACCGAAACCACCACCGCGTCGGGCGGCAGAAACTCCCCGGCGACGCTCACCGATTTATCGAGCGAACCGCCGGGATTGTTGCGCAAGTCAAGCACGAGTTCGCGCATCCCCGCGCGTTTGAGATCGGCGATGGCTCGGCGCAACTCTAGGTCAATCGTTGACGTGAAGCCGCCCGTCATGGCGATGTAGCCGACGCCGGGGCGAAGAATGTAAGACGTGCGGACGGCGGGCACGGGCACGGCGTCGCGGACAAGTGTGAAGTATTGCGGCGCGGGAGTCGAGGCGCGTTCGACTCGGATGTTTACCCGTCCGCCGCGTTCGCCGCGCACGCTCTTCGAGACTTGCTGCGTCGTCCATTCGCGCGCGTCCTGCCCGTCAATCTCGACGATGCGATCTCCCCAGCGAAGTCCGGCGCGCGCGGCGGGGCTGCCTTCAAAAACCGCTTGCACGTAAACGCCGTCGCGGTGGCGCAAGATAGACACGCCGATGCCGTAAAAACTCGCGTTCTGATCTTCGCGCAGTTTGGTAAACTCGGAGCGCGTGAAGAATGCCGAATGCGGATCGAGCGTCCAGAGCATACTCTGGATCGCGCTACCACTCACTTTTTCGTAGTCAATCGCGCCCGCGTAATTATCTTTAACGGCGGAGAGAGCTTCGGCGTAGTCGCCTTCGATTTGTTCGGCCGTGCTGCCCTGCGCCGCTCTGCGTGAAGAGGGATCGAACGTCGTCACGTCGCCGTCTTTGTTGACATTGATTAACGCAGGCGAGCGCGGTGCGCCCCTCAACGCCGCGCCGATGATGGAAGACAGCAGCACAAGCAGCAGTCCGACGAAGGCGAATCTCCGATTTTTAAGGAACTTCAAATCTCTTTACCTCATCGCGCCAGAAGCATACTGAAAAATTTTAACACAAGCGCGCGCCGTTCCTCCATCTTGTGGTATAGTCAAGAAAAAATTGGGCTTGCGATTGAATCACGGACGAATGTTGACTTCGTTTCGAGCCTCTTGAATCATGATTAAGGGAATACAATCAAGATGACTCCTGCCATATCTCTCATCGTCCCCGCTTACAACGAATCGATCAGGATCGGCAAATCGCTGCAACTCATTTTCGATTACCTTAACGATCAAAGTTACGAGTCGGAAGTGATCGTCGTTGACGACGGCTCGACTGACGGCACGGCGCAGGTTGCCGAAGAAAACTTAGCCATGCGCGGAGGGGTAGAAGCGCATGTGATTCGCGTGCGCCCGAATCGCGGCAAAGGCAACGCGGTGCGCACGGGGTTGCTCGCGGCGCGCTCGCCCGTCGCCGTGTTTTCCGACGCCGATCTATCAACGCCGATCACAGAATTGCCGAAGGTAGTCGATCCGATCACAGGCGGGGATTACGATCTCGTGTTTGGCTCGCGCGCTCTCGACCGCAGTCTGATCGGCGTGCACCAATCGTGGCGACGCGAGCAGGGCGGGAGGGCGATCAACTTGCTGGTGAAGCTTGCGACCGGAATGCCGTTTGCGGATACGCAATGTGGCTTCAAGGCTTTTCGGATGGAGCCTTGCCGCCCCATCGTCGCCGCCGGGCGGATTGATCGTTTCGGTTTTGATATTGAGTTGCTCTACATCGCTCACCTCGCCAAACTGCGGTTGCTGGAACAACCCGTCAGGTGGGATCACTACGAGGGAAGCAAACTGAGTCCGGCGCGCGACGGTTTGAGGATGCTGGGTGAGGTGCGCGAGATTCGCGCGAACGCCCGACGCGGCCTCTACAACGAAGCTGTGAAACTCGCCAGCCGACTCAACGCCCACGGAGTATTGCACGCGCCTTTCGAGTCGAGCAGAGAAGAGACGATTGAATCCGACGCCTCGCCGCACCTCGCCAGCCCAGCGCAAAGAATATAAAAGAAGTGATGAGTAATGAGTGGTGAATAGATATGGAAGCTTTTGCTCATCACTCATTGCTCATCACTCGTTACTGAAGGATGACTGCCCGCCTTAACATCAACATTGATCACGTAGCGACCGTGCGGCAGGCGCGGCGCGCTTCTGAGCCGAGCGTTGTGGCGGCGGCGCTCGCTTGCGAGCAAGCCGGAGCGGACGGCATCACCGTCCACCTGCGCGGCGACCGCCGACACATTCAAGACGGAGACATTCACCTTCTGCGTGAGACGCTCGTCACCTACCTCAACGTCGAGATGGCGGCGACTGACGAGATGTCGCAGATCGCGCTCGACACGCTGCCTGACGCCGTAACGCTCGTCCCCGAAAATCCGAACGAGATCACGACCGAAGGCGGGCTAAACGTCAGCGCGAGTCTTGAAGTTGTGCGTTCGATTGTCGGGCGTCTGCGCGAGGCGGAGATTTTCGCCAGCATCTTTATTGACCCGGAAGCGGCGCAGATCGAAGCGGCGCGCGCGACGGGAGCGCAGCAGGTTGAACTGTGCACCGCCAACTACGCGGAAGCGACGCTCGGCGCGCGGCATACGCGAGCCGACGGACGGGAGCGGATTGACGCGGAATTGCATCGTCTGCGCGAAGCCGCGACGCTTGCCGCACAATACGGCTTGCGGGTCGCTGTCGGGCACGGCTTGACTTACCGCAACGTCGGCGCAATCGCCGCCATCGAAGAGGTTGAAGAATTCAATATCGGTCACAACATCGTCGCGCGCGCCCTCTTCGCCGGACTCCACGAGGCGGTGCGCGAGATGCGTGGGGCGATCAGGGAAGGAACAAACGTGAAAACGAAAAACAGCTTTCTCGACAATCGCGCCGCGCTGTCCTGAGGAAAGCTGTTTTCGGAATTTAAGTTGTTACGCCCGCAAACTAACTCGCCAGTGCATTGTGTTCGACGCGCGGCAGGGGAAAGCCGAGATGCTTGTAAGCGGCGCGCGTCACGCAACGTCCGCGCGGCGTGCGATTGAGGAAGCCGATCTGAATGAGGTAAGGCTCGATCATCTCTTCGATTGATTCGCGCTCTTCGCTAATTGTGGCGGCGATGGTGCCGACGCCGACGGGGCCGCCGTCAAACTTCTCGATGATCGCAGTCACGAGTTTGCGATCCACTTCATCAAGCCCGAAGCGATCAACCTCCATCTCATCAAGCGCGCGCTTTGCGACTGCTTGCGTAATGCGTCCGTCACTTAAAACTTCGGCATAGTCGCGCACGCGTCGTAAGAGTCGGTTCGCAACGCGCGGTGTGCCGCGCGCGCGGCGGGCGATCTCACGCGCGCCGCTCCCCTCGATCTCAACCTTCAATATTTCCGCCGAACGATGGACGATAATCTCCAAATCCTTCTGCGAGTAAAAATCCAAACGTGCAATGATGCCGAAGCGACCGCGTAAGGGCGCGGTGATCAGTCCGGCGCGTGTCGTCGCCCCGACTAAAGTGAACTTCGGTAAATCCAACTTGATCGAGCGCGCGGCTGTGCCCTGCCCGATCATAATGTCTAACTGATAATCTTCCATCGCGGGGTAAAGCACTTCCTCGATCTGCGGGCGCAGGCGATGAATTTCGTCAATGAATAAGACTTCACCTTCTTGCAAATTGGTGAGCACTGCGGCCAAGTCGCCGCCGCGCTCAATCGCGGGCGCGCTCACGCTTTTTAAGGGCGCATCCATCTCGGCGGCGATGATCTGCGCGAGCGTCGTTTTGCCCAAGCCCGGCGGCCCGAAAAAGAGAACGTGATCGAGCGCCTCGCGGCGGGCGCGCGCGGCTCGCAGGAATATTGATAAGTTATTTGTAATCTTCGATTGCCCGACGTATTCGCTTAAACTTCGCGGGCGCAAACCCGCCTCCATCTGGCGGTCTTCGGGCGTTGCTTCACCTGTAATGACGGGGCGCGCGGGCGTCTCGACGGACGCTTCCGATACTAACTGTGACATCAAACTTCTCCTTGCTACCGAACCTTTTTGATGAGGCATATTATACCGTTCTTGGGGCGGCGTTTCAAGGATGAAACGCCGCCCACAAAGCATACCGGCGGCTTGAGAGTCATTAGATAGTAATTCATAATTCGCCGGACTGGTTTGAAAATATATTATTCGACGCTACCCGTCATATTGTAAGCCACGCATTTTGTAAACTAGAATTGAAGCTGCTATGAATCTCGAATCTTTCTCGGCTTTGGATGCTGACGTAACAAAAGAAGATTGGGAGCGAACGCCTGTTAACGTGCAGCGATTATTGAGGTGGTTGTTGGAGGATTTTGAGCAAAGGCTTGCCGACTTGGAGCAAGAGAAAATCTTGTCTGAAGTTGAAAATGAGCAAACTTCTAAAAATTACACGGACGGACAAACTGTATCTTATATGCGGTCAGAGGAAATACAATGCTCGTTTTGTGGAAAGAAGCGTGACGATGTATTGAAGTTAATTTCAGGGCCGATAGTGCAAATTTGCAATGAGTGCATCGAAATTTGTAATGAAATATTGGCTGATAGTTTGCTGCCGGAAAATACATAAGAGAATGGATGCGGATGCGGTAGTGTCAGACAAGTTATCCGAACAGACAATAAATTAGTGTGCCTGTGACCGCGAGACTTGTGTGGTTTCGAGATTGCGTGTACTGCCGCTCAAGTCCAGTGTTAGCGGGCGATTGCAGAACCGCTTTCTGCCGCGAGTTGCAGACGAATGGTCGCGCGTTCCAACTGCAAACGCGCTTCTTCCATTTCCTCATCTGAAGAGTTGGCGGCGCTTAAAACGCGCTCGGCTTGTTCGCGCGCTTGCCGCGCACGCGACGGATCGATCTCGTCGGGGCGTTCGGCGCGTTCGGCTAAAACCGTCACGCGATCCGCGCTGACTTCAACGAAACCGCCGGAGACGTGAAGGCGTTGCGCTGCGCCGCCCGCCACAAATGAGAGCACGCCGGTTTGCAGTTGCGAGATAAGCGGCGTATGTCCCGGCAGAATGCCGATCTCGCCCGCCAGCCCCGGCACGGTCACGCTTTCGACAGTCTCCGCCAACGCGCGCCGTTCGGGTGTAATCACTTCGAGTTGAATTTGATCAGCCATAACAAAGAAACGATGAAGTAGGGATGATGAACGCAGAAGTCAAAACTAATTATCTTTCATTCATCGTTCCGCGTTCATCATTCATCCTTTCCTTTATGCTCCGGCCGCCATTTTGCGCGCCTTCTCTTGAGCCTCTTCGATGGTGCCGACGAGGTAGAAGGCTTGCTCCGGCAAGTCGTCGTGTTTGCCGTCAATGATCTCGCGGAAGCCTTTGATCGTCTCCTCGGTGGTGACGTACTTGCCTTCGAGTCCGGTGAACTGCGCGGCGACGAAAAAGGGTTGCGACAGGAAACGCTGAATCTTGCGCGCGCGCGCAACCGTCAGTTTGTCCTCTTCGGACAATTCGTCAATTCCGAGAATAGCGATGATGTCTTGCAGATCGCGGTAACGCTGAAGCGTGCGCTTCACGTCTTGCGCCGTCTGGTAGTGGTCGTCGCTCACGAGGCCGGGTTGGAGCAGCCGCGAGTTTGACGCGAGCGGATCGACAGCCGGATAAATTCCGAGTTCGGCGATCTGGCGCGAGAGCGCGGTGACGGCATCGAGGTGCGCGAAGGTCGTCGCTGGAGCCGGATCGGTATAGTCGTCCGCCGGAACATAGACGGCTTGGATCGAAGTGACTGAGCCGGTTTTCGTTGACGTGATGCGCTCTTGCATCTCGCCCATCTCGGTCGCTAAGTTAGGTTGATAACCGACCGCCGAAGGCATCCGTCCCAAGAGCGCGGAGACTTCCGAACCGGCTTGTGTGAAGCGGAAGATGTTGTCAATGAAGAGCAGCACGTCTAAGCCTTGGTCGCGGAAGTATTCGGCGAGCGTGAGGCCTGAGAGCGCGACGCGGAGGCGCGCGCCGGGCGGCTCGGTCATCTGTCCATAGACGAGCGCGACTTTTGAGTGCGCGAGCGCCCCCTTATCAACCTTCGTCATGTCAAACTCGCCCGTCGCCTCCATGTGCTCGTAGAACGAGTCGCCGAAGTTGATGATTTTCGATTCGACAAACTCGCGCAAAAGATCGTTTCCTTCGCGCGTGCGTTCGCCGACGCCCGCGAACACTGAAAAGCCAGAGTGCTTGACGGCGACGTTGTTAATCAGTTCTTGAATAAGCACGGTTTTTCCGACGCCCGCGCCGCCGAACAATCCGATCTTGCCGCCGCGCAAGAAAGGTTGAATAAGATCAATAACCTTGATGCCTGTCTCGAACATCTCCAGTTCGGTTGACTGTTCGTCGAACGACGGCGCATGACGGTGGATCGGGTAGCGCGTCTGCGCCAGCACCGCGCCGAGATTATCAACGGGTTCGCCGATCACGTTCATCACGCGCCCCAAAGTTGCCTCGCCGACGGGCACGGTGATGGGGCTGCCCGTGTGCTCGGCGCGCATTCCGCGCACGAGTCCTTCGGTCGGCTGCATCGAGACGGTGCGCACGCGCCCTTCGCCCAAGTGCTGTTCCACTTCGCACACGATGTTGATGGGTTCAGGCACGTCGAAGCCTTCGGAGGTGATGCGCAACGCGGTGTAGATCGGCGGCAGGGTTTTGTCGTTAAATTCCACGTCAACGACGGGGCCGATGATCTGCACGACGCGCCCCACGCGAATGTCGCCCGCGCCGTTGCCATTGCCCGTGTTCATTCTCACATTAGGCGTAACCATACTTGTATTTATAACTCTCCTTTGCTAAAGCCGGTAAGGCGGAAAAATCGCTTGCGATTAAAGCCAAACAAAATACCACAGGCGATTTATGAAAGCAAAATCGCATTCGATAGCTGCACTATCCTTGCTCTTCCTCGTCGTCGAAGCGAATCTTCATGCGTTTCAACGTGCGCCTGTCCTCGTCAGTCAGTTCGAGCGTCGCCACCATATCTGTTTCCTCCGCTTCCGCTTCATTGAGTTGTCGCAATCCGATTTGCAAACGGAGTTTAAGTTCCGTCTCATACCCGGCGCGGCGCAGATTCTC
>JACCYN010000233.1 GCA_013696465.1 Pyrinomonadaceae bacterium | reverse complement strand
AGCGTGCGCCGTCTCGCGGGCGAGTCGCTCACCATCGTCGGCGTCGGCGGAATCTTCAACGCGCAAGATGCGTGGGAGAAGATCAGCGCGGGCGCATCGCTCGTTCAACTCTACACCGGATTCGTTTACGAAGGCGTTTCTATCGCCCGCGCCATCAATGACGGGCTGCTCGAAATCATGCACAAAGAAGGCGTCAATTCATTTGATAAGGCCGTCGGCTGCCGCGCGGAAGAGCTATCGGCAGTGGGCAAATAACTTCCGGCTGACAGACGATTGCTAAACTTATGAACTTAGCGAAGAACAAATTGATCGTCGCGCTTGATGTGCCGACAGTTGATGAAGCGCGGAAAGTTTTCCACCTGTTGCGCGCGTCAACGGGGATGTTCAAGATCGGCTCGCAGTTGTTTACCGCCGCCGGGCCCTCAATCGTCCGCGAGATCGTCGGAGCGGGCGCAGAGGTGTTTCTCGATCTCAAGTTTCACGACATACCGAATACGGTCGCGGCGGCGAGCGCGGAAGCTGTGCGGCTCGGCGTGTCGCTTTTCAACATCCATGCGGCGGGTGGCTCGGAGATGATGCGGCGGGCGGCGGAAGCGACCGCCGACACGGCCGCGCGTGAAAATCTTCTGCGCCCTCGCCTGCTCGCCGTCACGGTGCTGACGAGCGCCAACGAAAAGGCGCTGAGTGAAATGGGAATCAACGCTGCGCCCGAAACTCAAGTTCTTAGATTAGCGGCGCTCGCCGCCTCGTGCGGCGTAGACGGCGTGGTTGCATCGGGTCATGAGATCGAAGCTTTGCGTCGCACAATTCAAAGCAAAGATTTTCTCGTCGTCACTCCCGGCGTGCGACTTAAGAAGTCTGCGAACGCGCTCGCGCAAGCGGACGATCAGAAGCGCGTGATGACGCCCCTCGAAGCGGTGCGCGCCGGTGCGGATCACATCGTTATGGGTCGTCAAATCGTCGGCGCAGACGATCCGGTGGCGGCAGTTCAAAGCGTGCTCGCTGAGATCGAAGGGGCGTGACGAGTAGCACACGGTTAATCAACACCAATTAATTTTATCCAACGGATGAAGATTCAATATCGAGTTCAAGGAAAGGGCGAGCCGTTTGTTTACGTTCCCGGCCTCGAAGGCACGGGCAAGCTTTTTTACAAACAAATGGCCGATCTCGAACGCGATCACCGGATCATCACGTTTCCCTTGCGCGGCGAAGGTCGTTATGAAATGCAAACTCTCGTTGACGATCTCGCTTTCGTGGTGCGTGACGCAGGCGCGGAGGGCGCGACGGTACTCGGCGAATCGTTCGGTGGATTGTTGACAATGGCCGCCGCGCTTCAATTCCCGGAATTGTTCAAACGCCTTATTCTCGTTAATACATTTCCTTTTTTCACCGAACGCGCGCGAATAAAATTTGGCGTCGCAATCTATTCGATTTTACCGTATGCTCTCGTGAGGGCTTATCGGCGGCGCCGCGCTGGAACGGAGCTTTTCGACGCAGACATCGCAGACGAAGACCGGCAATTCTTCCGCGAGCACACGCGCAGCGTGCCGTATGAAGGTTATTTATCGCGCCTGCGCATCATCCGCGATCTCGATTTGCGCGAGCGTTTATCGGAAATTAAAGCGCCGACCTTGGTGGTCGCCGGAACGATTGACGGGTTGATTGACAGCGTGGGCGCAGCCACAATGATCGCGGCGAGAATTCCAAACGCGCGGCTGAAGTTGCTCGAAGGCACGGGTCATTGCGCGCTGCTCTCTTCGCGCGTGCAGGTGCGCGATTGGCTGAAGGAATTAGACGCGCCGGAGTTTCAGAGATGATTTCGGGAACGACGCACGAAGTTCCTGCGTGTAAGATGGCTGGAAAGCCTTCGCGCTTCGCAATTTAACCTCGCTAAGTTTTTGTATTGAAAGTGAAAATTGATTTGAAACGAAGATACTCTGCTTTAACTTTCGCTTTTTTCTTCGGCTTGCTTTTATTTTGCATCCCGTGCGTTGTAGCCCAGCGCGCCACGGACGTGGCCGCAACAGCCGCTCCTTCGTCCGCGCCTTACACCGTCGGCGAGCGATTAACTTATAACGTCTCGTTTGCGAATTACACGACGGCCGCGCATGTCGAGATGTGGGTCGCGCGACGCGGACGCTTTTTCGAGCGCGAAGGAGTTGAGTTGCGCGCGCACGTCGAAACAATCGAAGTCGTCAATGCGGCGCTCTTCCCCTTTAACAACGATTTCGTTTCCTACATCAACCCGACGAGCGGGCAGCCTTTTCGCTCGCAGCAATTCACGCGCGAAGGCACGCTCGCGGCGGACGTTGAACGTGATTACAATCAACCCGTCGGCATCTCCGCGATTCCTTCGCGCTTGACGCGCGACGTTGTTTTCGGTTCGTTTGATCCCCTTTCTGCCCTCTACCGCGTGCGCGCTTTGCCGCTTCCGCCGAAAGCGATTTACCGCCTCGAAGTCGCTTACAACAACGAATCGTATCGCGTCGAAGTGAGAGTGACGGGGCGCGAACTCGTGAGAACCAACGTCGGCACGTTCAACTGCATCGTCACCCAAGTGCGCGCACGGGACACGAGCGGCGCGAACAACTTTCCGATGCGCGTCTATTTTAGCGACGACGAACGCCACGTTCCCGTGCTCGTCATCGTTCAGCATCCGGCAGGCGAGATACAAGCGCGCCTTGCGAGTTCCGTCCTTCCGGGTGGCGCGCCTCCGACCGTCGCGCAAAATCCATCGGTGGTAGCGACCGTTGCGCCGACGCCAACTATTATTGTTCCATCCGATACGTTACCGAACGCTTCAACAGGCGCGACCCCGACGACAGGTTCGCCCGACACACCGGAAAGCGGCGCGACGGAATCAGGGCTTGATCCAAATCTGCCGTTCAAGATTGGTGAGCAGCTAAACTTCAATGTGTTTCTCGGCGGCATGGCACAGCCCGTCGGCACGCTCTCGTTTCAAGTGCGCCAGCGCGCAAGATATTTCGGGCGCGACGGGCTACTTCTGAGCGGCGCGGCGCAGACGACAGGCGCGGGCGCGCGCCTCTTCCCCGTTAATGACCGCATCAGTTCATACGTCAACGCCAGAACGCTGCTTCCCTTCCGCACCGATTCAGTCATCGAAGAAGGCCGCCGCCGCATCAACCGCTCCGTCACCGTTGATCAAAGCGGCACCGCCGCGCTTTCAAGCGCCGGGCAACGCATCGAGATTCCGGTCGGTACACACGACCTCGTTTCCGTGCTTTACGCCCTGCGCTCTTTCAATCTCTCGCCGCCGCGCCGCAACGCCGTCTCAATTCTTGCTGTCAACCGCGCGCGCACGCTATACATCACCGCCATCGGGCGCGAGACAATCGAACTCGGCGGGCAGCGTGTTCCGTCCGTGCAACTTTCGCTTACAACCGACGACAGCCAACCCGACCGTCTCGGCCTGCGCCTGTGGATCAGCGAAGACAGCCGCCGCCTTCCCTTGCGCCTCACCGCCGTCACTCCCCTCGGCCCCGTGCGTGCTGATTTGGCCGTGATACCCGTTAGTCGTCAATGAATTTCAACCGCCACTTTCCAAAATCTTTATCTCCGTCACCGCTTTGAAATTGAAATTTATTTTCAACTGACTTATACTCCGGCAATCAAATCTGGATAAGTGTCAGGAAAAAGTATGTTGCTGAGTCAAAGAATAACTGAAACTTTAGAGCGAAAAACTTTTGAAGAAACAGAATCGCGGGCGGGCGAATCGCGCCCGGACTGCTCGCTTGATGAGTTGCCGGTGGGGGCGTCGGCGCGCGTCGCGCGGGTTAAAGGCGCGGGCGCAATCGCGCGTCGTCTAATGGAGATGGGCGTCGTGCCGGGCGCGCCCGTTCAATTCGTTAAAGCGGCGCCGCTTGGTGATCCGCTTGAAATTCGCGTGCGCGGTTATCATCTCGCCTTGCGTCGCACCGAAGCACAGACGATCATCGTCACGCCGAACTAAGGATCAGTGCTTTTATAAAATTAAGTTTTCCCTTGTCATTGATCGCTTCAACTCATGAGCACGCTCTTTCAAGTTCCTTCCTCCGCAGAATCTGCGCTGCCCGCCGCCGCTCGAACGAACACTAAATTCTTAACGATAGCGATGGCCGGTAATCCCAACGCCGGTAAAACCACGCTCTTTAATTCACTGACGGGTTTGCGTCAAAAGGTCGCAAACTATCCGGGCGTGACGGTCGAACGCAAAGAGGGCGTGTGGACGCTTGATCCTACGCTACCGCCCGCGCGCCTTATTGATCTACCCGGACTCTACAGCTTCGACGCGGCCTCGATTGATGAACGCATTGCGCGCGATGTTCTCACCGGGGATGTTTCCGGCACTCTTCAGCCGGATGTGATCGTCGCCGTCGTTGACGCGACGAATCTCGAACGTAACCTTTATCTTGTCACTCAATTGATCGAAATGGGGCGACCGCTCGTCGTTGCGTTGACAATGGTGGACATGGCGGAGCGCGGGCGTGTGAAAATTGATGCGGACGAACTCTCGCGCTCTCTCGGCTTTCCGGTCGTCCCCGTCGTCGCAACTCGGCGGCAAGGCTTGGATGAACTTGCCGCCGCAGTCTTGAGAGCGGCGGAAGAAGATGCGCCCGTCCAACAGTGGCAACTATCAGAAACGGCCGAACGCGAGTTGCAGCGACTCGCCGGAAGCGAAACTCCGTCGCAGGGAAGCGACCGCCGGACGATGCGCAACGCGGCGATGCGCGATCTCTACGGCGAAGAGTTGCCGACGGAGAGCGAACGACGCGCGGCCGTCGAAGCGGCGCGGGGGCGACTCGCGTGGACGAATCCACACTGGTGGCAGGAGCCGCTGCTGGAACGCTACCGCTGGATCGAGACAATCACCGCACGAGCCGTTGAACAGGACGCACCGCACCCGTCGGATAACAGCAAAGACGCCACAAGCTTTATTGACCGCTTTGTGACGCACAAAGTTTTCGGACTCGTGATCTTGTTTCTTGTCATGCTGCTCGTCTTCCAGACGATCTTTTCGTGGGCGACGCTGCCGATGGATTTGATTGACAACGGATTCGGCGCGCTCGGCGAGATTGTGCGCGAGCGTCTGCCGGAAGGCTTACTCGCCGATCTGCTCGTTGACGGCGTGATCGCCGGAGTGGGCGGCGTGCTCGTCTTCCTGCCGCAGATTCTGCTGCTTTTTTTCTTTATCACGATTCTTGAAGACACGGGCTACATGGCGCGCGCGGCGTTTCTGACTGATCGACTCATGCGCGGAGTAGGTTTGCATGGCAAAGCATTTATGCCGCTCCTCAGCAGTTTCGCGTGCGCGATTCCGGGCATCATGGCGACGCGCACGATTGAGAACCCGAAGGATCGTTTGGCGACGATCATGATCGCGCCGCTGATGAGTTGTTCGGCGCGCTTGCCTGTTTACACCTTGATGATCGCGGCTTTTTTCACGGATCGAAAAATCTTCGGCTTTCTCTCGACGGGTGCGCTGATCATCATGGCGATGTATCTGCTCGGCATCGCGGTGGCCGTCGGCGTCGCGTGGGTTTTGAAGAAAACAATTCTGCGCGCGCCCGCCCCGCCGCTCGTGATGGAGATGCCGCCCTACCGCGTGCCGAACCCCTTGACCGTATTACAAACGATCTGGTCGCGCGCTTTTCTTTTTGTGAAGCGTGCCGGGACAGTGATCCTTGCGATCTCGATTGTGCTGTGGGCGCTCGTCACGTTTCCGCGCCTTGAAACGACCACGGGCGCGAATGGCATTGATAAATTCTATTCGCCCGCGACGGCGCAAGCTGTGCGCGAAACCGGTACCGAATCTCAAGGCGCGCCCGCTCCCGCGGTCGGGGGAGAAGACGGAGATGTCGCGGGCGCGCAGCTACGCCAGAGCTTCGCCGGACGCGCCGGGCGTTTAATAGAACCCGTCATTGCACCGCTCGGTTTCGATTGGAAGATGGGCATCGGCCTCATTTCTTCGTTTGCCGCGCGCGAAACTCTTGTCTCCACGTTCAGCATCATCTATAACGTCGGGACGCCGAAGAACGGCGAAGAGGAAGGATCAAGTTCGCTGATTGACGCTGTGCGCAACGCCCGACGCGCCGACGGCTCACCCGCATGGACGCCGCTCGTCGCCGTTTCGATGATGGTCTTTTTCGTGCTCGCGTGTCAGTGTATGTCAACGGTCGCCATTGTGCGCCGCGAAACTAATTCGTGGCGCTGGCCGCTGTTTATGGTCGCTTACATGCTCGCGCTCGCTTACGTCGCTTCGCTCGTCACGTATCAAGGCGGGCGACTGCTTGGGTTTGGCTGAAGTTATGTTCGACTGGCAATCCATTACAGTCGCTCTCATCGTATGCGCCGCCGCTTTCTACGTCGCGCGCCGCGCCTACCGTCACGTTCGCTCGTTCTCGAATAAAGAGAACGCTTCCTGCGCCACGGGCTGCGGCGCGTGCGACAGCAACAACGGCGAACAAACGAGTCCCGTCTTTGTGCAGATCGGGCGAAGCGCGTCGCGCTCCCCCGATGAGCGAGTTGCACTCGTCACCGAAACCGATTCGCACACGCGTCTGAGTTTGTGACGAGTTAGTACGAATCGCTTTGACGTAAGAAGCTTCCTTCCGAACGAAAACCCATCAACGATTTTCCTTCACCGCTTCGATAATGCTGAACGGCGATTTCGTCTCAATAATGCGCATTAAGCGGAAACCGGCTTGCGTCACCAACGCGCGGTATTCTTCCGCCGTGCGCTCTTTTCCACCGGGCGACGTGAGCATTTCGAGGTCAAGCAGTTTGC
>JACCYN010000252.1 GCA_013696465.1 Pyrinomonadaceae bacterium | reverse complement strand
ATAGTCGTTATGCGTGGTGGAGAAAGATTGCAGGCCAAGCTAAGGTTGCGGCGTTTAGTTTAGCCCCGCGTCTGTTGTTCGAGCAGACGCGCAATTAACATGCTTCCTAAAGATGAAGTCGCGTGCTCGCCGCTCAACCGCAGCGTTCGACGCTTGCCTCTTGTGAAAACTACTTTCGGTAATCATGATCCTATGAAATCGCTTTATATGTTGATAATGGCTTTTATTGTGATTGCCTCGGCGTTTACGCAAATTAATCACGCCGACTAACCGCGCCCGCTCATGTCGAAGCTACTGCTAGTCAAAGATAATTACCGCAAGATGTTTTTGTATGTCACTCTAGGTCTAACAAATCATTGGGGTGGAGCGCAGAATGATGTCGTTGCCGTGTTGCGTGATTTCTTCCGTGTTGTCCGCTCACGCCCGCGCGCTCAAATCCGCCGTTCGATGCTTCGTGAAATTTCTGTCACAAAGTTAATCTGCGCGGTGTTTATACAAAAGAAACTCACATTTGATTTCAGTGTGTTTTGGAGGGAGCTGTGATGAATTGGCTTCGGTCTAGATTTTTACTGATACTCATAGTGGTCACTTTGCCGGTATCTTCAGTCTATTCTCAGGAGAAGTTTGAGCCGATACATGCAGACATTGCGCCACAATATCGTTTTGACCTCGCGCGTAATTTCTTTGCCAGCCCGGAAGCGGAAAAATCGGAACGTCGCAAATTTTACTCGTCGCTTGAGGAATTAGAAAAGTTAAAGGGAAAGGTGGCAAGTTCAGCCGCTAATCTTTATCAGGCACTCCGCATCTCCGACCAAGTAGAATCGCAGTTTAGGCTGCACTCACTTTATCTTGTTCTGCGTTATGCAACTGACACGAGACAAGAAGCAAGCGTCGAGGACGAAGGAAATTTACGCGCGGAGTTGAGGAAACGGCGACGTTTTTTACAGCAGGAAATCTTGCAGATTAACGACCAAACCTTGGCACGGTTTTTCATGCAACAGCCTGCACTCAAAGACTATAGTTTCGCCATCGAGAGCATCCGCCGGTTTCAACCGCATACGCTCGCGTTGAAAGAAGAAGAGTTACTTACAGCAGCGACACCCCTCGCCAACGAATGGCAAAGCGGCTTTTATCAGCAGGCGGTATCGCGCATAAATTTCGGCATTGTCCAGACTCCAAGCGGTGACTTGAACGTTGTTCAGCAAAGCGGCGAGATCGAAAACAATCCCGACCGAAAAGTGCGTGAGGAAGGTTTTAGAAAACTCTTTGCCGGTTATAAATCTCAACGCGACCTTTTTGCTTTCGCGCTTCTTCGACTCGTCCGGGCAAACAATCGGGTCGCACAACTGCGGGACTACAAAAACGCTCTCGATGAAAGTTATTTCGACTCTTACTTGACGACGGAACGAGTCAAGAATTTATACGCGCAAGTGGCGCAGCAAGCTGAGCTTAACAAGCGTTACCAGCGAGCTGTCGCCAACCGCATTAAAAAAACGAACGGCTATGAGGAAGTAAGTTTCTGGGATATAAACGCTCCCCGCGCCAATCTCAACCCCGTCCGCTTTACCATTACTGAAACGAGCCGCGTTATCCAATCGGCACTTAAACCTCTCGGCGCAGAATACGGGCGCGAGTTAGCTTCGCTGCTCAATCCTGCTAATGGTCGAATGGATATTGTCGCCGGTAACAACCGTCTGCCCGGCGCATTCGCCAGCGCGTATCCCTTGCCGAACAGCATTTTCTACAGTTTCAATTACGAAGGCTATTATCTGGACTTGATCAAATTGGCGCACGAAGCAGGTCACGCCGTGCAAGCCGACCTGATGCGTAACAACCGCGTGCCATACGCCTACGCCAGAGGACCCGCTTACTTTTCTGAATCATTCGCAATTTTCAATGAACTGCTGATTGCCGATTATCTCTACCGGCGCGAAACGGATGCCGTGCGACGCGCCTATTTCTTAGAACAACTCTTAGAACGGGCAATGACAGTTTTCGCCGCCACAACCTTAGCTGATCTAGAACAGACGATTTATGACGGAGTTGAACAGAATCAAATCAGGAACGCCGATGATCTTGACAAAGCGACGAGGCAGATAGGTGCGCGCTACTCAATCTGGCACGAGAAACACCGTGAACTTGACGCGCGATGGAGTTTGATTGACGGTTACTTTGCAACGCCTCTATACAGCGTCAATTATGTCATCGCGCAACTGTTAGCGTTGAAATACTATGAACTATACACGCGCGACCCGCAGAAGTTCATTTCGCGCTATCTTGCCTTGTTACGCAACGGCTACAGAATTTCGCCCAAAAATTTGTTGAAGGAATTTTTAAATATAAATCTGAATGATCCGCGTTTCGCTTTCGGCATCTCGCAAGTTGTCGAAAGCAAACTCGCAACTTTCGAGTCATCTTACGGACGATGAAGTAGTCTTTTTATATTCATGCCGCACCTAACGCTGCAAAGTTCTCTTGAGAATCCAGTCCGAGATCAATTGTAGCGCGGCGGGAGAAAATGTTTCTTCAATCTTCCCATACTCGTCAACATTTCCGGTCTTGCTCTCCTGAAAGAGGTGATTGAGTCGCGGCAGTTCAACCGTGGTGAAGTCTTTGTTTCCGCCTGCCTTCAACGCTTCGGCGATGGCTGCAAGGTTCTCTTTCGGCGGCACTTGCAGATCGCGTTCGCCGTTAATGGCGAGCACCGGGATTTGCACCTTCCGCAAAGTCGGACGCGGATCGTAAGTTAAAAAGTAGCGGAACCAAGGCGAAAGCATAAACTGCGTTTGTGCGTCGGAACTCCTTAACGCCTTCTTTTGTTCCTCCGTCATCCCAACTTCCAACTCCGCCGAGATTTCGCGGATTCTGCGCGCGGCAATCGTGTTGTCGCGTTCCCCTTTGATGACGGCGAAGTAGCGCTCCTGTCCGGTGCGGTTTTTCGCAATCGCTTCGTCGGTTGCGCCGCTCGCCTTGAGGATCAAGGCGGCTTGGCGGTAGAGAATCTCTTCGCCGGTAAGGCCGGGGCCGGCCATTAAGACGATGAAGGCGACATCGGCGGATTTCGCGGCGAGCATCGGCGCGATCATGCCGCCCTCGCTGTGGCCGACAAGCCCGATCTGTTTGGGGTTGATCTCCTTGCGCGTTTTCAAGAATTCTACACCCGCCGCCGCGTCCGTGACGAAGTTCTCGCTTGTCGCCGTTATGAACTTGCCCGTCGAACGACCGAATCCGCGATCATCCACGCGCAACACGGCGATGCCGCGTCTCGTTAAATAATCAGCCAGCACGAGGAAAGGCTTGTGACCGAAAACAGTTTCGTTACGGTCTTGCGCGCCGGAACCCGTAATCAGCAGAACGGCGGGCACAGGCTTTTGGGAGCGCGGCAGGGTGAGCGTTCCGGCGAGCCGCACACCGTCCGTTTTGTTTTCGTAAGCGACTTCTTCTTCCGCGTAAGGATAAGGTTTCTTCGGCTCTTGCGGACGGTTAAGGACAAGCGGTTTGGCGGTGCGCTTGAATGTGAGCGGCAGCGTCGTTGGCCCTTGCTTCCACTCTCCGACGATCTCGCTTTTATTCGCGCTCAATGTTCCTTCATAAATCGCCCCCAATCTTTTCATCTCGAATCTGACGCGCGCGCCGTCGAGCGTGATCGTGTCAACCGGCAAATTTGTCGCGGCTTGATCGAGGCTATCGAGCGTGCTCGTCAATGAACCGTCTGCTGCCTGCGCCACTTTCAAG
>JACCYN010000232.1 GCA_013696465.1 Pyrinomonadaceae bacterium | reverse complement strand
GTCGCTCAAGGTACTTCGGCGCTTGCTTGAGATGCTCGATGAGAGACGTGAGGCGTTTGTCTAATTCACCCGCGCGCCGCTCTCGAATCTGTGCTTTGGCGCGCTCTAAAGATTTAGCGAATCGCTCGCTGTTGTAAGGTTTGAGAAGATAATCGAGCGCGTGCACCTCGAAGGCGCGCAGGGCGTAATGGTCATAAGCTGTCACGAAAATGACGGACGGCATCCGCTCCGCGCCGATTGTCTCGACGACCTCGAAGCCGTCCAACTCAGGCATCTGCACATCGAGGAAAAGGAGATCGGGCGACAACTCTTTCGTCGCTTCGATTGCCGTTTGCCCGTCGCCACATTCGCCGACGATATCGATGTCGGGGTCGGCAGCGAGAAAGCGCTTAACTCTTTTTCTCGCCAGCAACATATCGTCAACGATCAACGTGCGAATCTTCATCAAGCTGTTCTACCCTGCTCTCTCTGAAAGGAAACGCTAAATGGACGACGACGCCGCCACTCGAAGGTTGCTTCAACTCGAAGCGATGCCGCTCTGCATAGAGATGACGCAAGCGGGCGCGCGTGTTCGATAACCCGATCCCTTTGCCGTCGTCGGCGCGCCGCTTCCCGCTCGTAATGCCGAGTCCATCATCTTGTACGTAAAGATGTAGCATTCCGTTCTCGCGTTGCGCGCCGATCTCGATTTTCCCGCCCGCCGCGCGCGGAGACAATCCGTGCTGAATGGCATTTTCAACTAACGGTTGCAGAATCATATTCGGCACGCGCGCGTCTAGCGTCTGCGCGTCAATACGGAAGCGAACAGTTAGACGCTCTTGTAAAAGCGTCTGCTGAATTTCGATGTAGCGTTCGAGGAATTCGAGTTCGTCCTTGAGCGACACCTCCTGCGATTTGTTGCTCTTGAGCGAAAGGCGAAGCATCTCGCTTAGTTGTGTTACGACGCGGTCGGCTGTTGCGGGCGAGTCATAGACGAGTTCGGAGATGGCGTTTAAGGTGTTAAAAAGAAAATGCGGATTGAGCTGCATCTTTAAGGCTTGCAGTTGCGCCTGCGAAAGGCGCGATTCGAGTTGGGCGGCGCGCAGCTCCCCGTCGCGGTAACGGTTGTAGTAATCAAGCGCGTGACTCGCCAGAACGATGATCCAGTAAACTAGCATCTCCATATCAAGCTGGTGGAAGACGTAGCGCGCTACGGTCGGGAGCGACAGCCCGGCGTAGCCTCTCATGTGCAGGAGGTCGTTCGTGATATGAATTGCGCCGACGATGATCCCGAAGACGACGCTGAAAAGAAGATGCAGAGGCAGGCTCCGCCGCCAATTTCGGCGATCAATGCGGAAGCGGCGCGCGAGCCACAGCACGAACGGCGTAGCTAAGGCGAAGACGTAGGCAGCGAACATCTGCCGCGCCATCGCCTTCGGAAGCGACACCGCGCGATTCGTCGAGAGATCGGCAAGGTATTGCTGGCTGCTGTAGAAGAGTCCGGCGAGCGTCCACACGCCCCAGATGAGTCCTAATTTAACCCAAGAATGTTTGACGCTGATTTCGCTTTTCATAAAATTTGAACTTAGATTTTCGTAGGCGAATAAATTTACTCTTCCACGAAAAGTTTAGCAAAACTAATTTACGCTAAAGTCACCGAGCAAGTTGTCCAAATCGTTTCACTGAACGAAAAAGTCGGGCGTTGCTTTGATGAGAAGCAACGCCCGGATTGGTTAACTCTTAAAGCTTAAGCGAAATTAAAACTCGAAGCGCGCCGCGAATTGCAGTTGTCGCGGATCGAACGTCGAAGCGACGCGCCCGAAGTTAGAGCCGTTAATGTTCGTCCTCGTGCCGCGATTGCCGACAAAGAAGTTGGCGCGATTGAAGGCGTTGAAGGCTTCGGCGCGGAGTTGAAGCCGTGTGCCTTCGGTGATAGGGATGTTCTTGATCAACCCTAAATCAACGCCGAAGAAAGTCGGGCCGTTGACGAAACCGCGCGGCAGATTGCCGGTTTGACCGGGTTCTGCATCGAAGAACACTTGTCCCTCGAACGCCGTCGAGCCGAAGCCGCCTGCCGCCTGCCCCGTCACCGAATTGATCACCGACGGATCGATGAAGAAAACCCCGTCGGGCGTGCGGCGGATGCCGACCAATTGTCTGATCTGATCGGGCGTGAGCGTGCTGTTGGCGGTTTGACGACTGGAACGACCATTGCGGTTGAGCGTGCCGCTTGTGTCAATGAAGCTGATAGGCGCGCCGGAATCCGCGCGGATGATCGTGTTGATTGAAAATCCGCTTATAAGGCGATTGAGGAAGCCGCCCGCATCGGTGAAGAACCGCTTGCCTCTGCCGAACGGTAGTTCATAGCTTGCGTTAGCGTTGAAGACGTGCGTCTGATCCGCGTCGGCGCGGCCGTATTCAAGTTGCGGGTTGGCGAAATCGAGAAACGGCTCGAAGTTCGTCTGCGTCGTGCCTGCCACGTCCGTCAGGTTCTTCGAGAAAGTGTAGTTGGCTTGGAAGAACAGACCTTGCGAGAAGCGTCGGCGAACTTCGACTTGCAAGGCGTTGTAGTTGTAACGTCCGCCGTTGGTCAGCAGATCGACGGGGCCTGCGTTCGGGTTTTGAAGAAACGGGACGCTGCCGTTTAAGCCGCCCACCTGCAAGTTGATTGCGAGATCAGCGGCGGCTCCGGAGTTCAGGGCGTTGACGACTTGCGCAGTGGCCGCCAATCGAGTGTTCGCGCCGCCCAGATTCGGGAAGACGGTCAGCGTTTGGCTGCCGGAGACGGTCGAGTTGAACGCTCCTCTGACGGGAAGTTGAGCGAGCCGT
>JACCYN010000229.1 GCA_013696465.1 Pyrinomonadaceae bacterium | reverse complement strand
CACGTGGTTGCTCCTGCGCGGCACGGGGATTTGGGGCATCAACGTCCCCGTCGGCTGGGGCTTCGCCATCATCAACTTCGTCTGGTGGATCGGCATCGGTCACGCCGGAACTCTGATTTCCGCGATCCTTCTTCTCTTTCGTCAAGATTGGCGCACCTCGATCAACCGCTTTGCGGAGGCGATGACGTTATTCGCCGTCGCCTGCGCCGGAATCTTTCCGCTGATGCACACGGGAAGGCCGTGGCTCGCCTACTGGATGTTTCCATATCCGAACACGATGGGATTGTGGCCGCAATTCCGAAGCCCTCTGATCTGGGATGTGTTCGCCGTTTCGACTTACGCATCCGTCTCGGCGATGTTTTGGTTCGTCGGGCTGATCCCCGACCTTGCGACTTTCCGCGACCGTGCAAAGAATCGTTTTGTGCGGATGATTTACGGACTTGGCGCGATGGGCTGGCGCGGAAGTGCGCGCCACTGGCATCGTTATGAAACGGCGTACCTCATTCTCGCCGGGCTTTCGACACCGCTCGTGCTCTCCGTGCACACCATCGTTTCGTTCGACTTCGCGGTGTCAATCGTTCCCGGCTGGCACGCGACGATCTTTCCGCCCTACTTCGTCGCCGGAGCGATCTACGCCGGGTTTGCGATGGTGTTAACGTTGCTGATCCCGATCCGCAAGTTTTACGGCCTCGAAGATTTCATCACGATGCGCCACATCCACAACTGCGCAAAGGTGATGCTGGCGAC
Source organism: Pyrinomonadaceae bacterium (assembly GCA_013696465.1). GTDB lineage: Bacteria > Acidobacteriota > Blastocatellia > Pyrinomonadales > Pyrinomonadaceae > JACCYN01. Next base: position 1,963 of record JACCYN010000229.1, on the reverse strand, counting down.
CGGCCTGATCGTCTTCTACGGTTACGTGATAGAGGCCTTCTTCGGCTGGTACAGCGCGAACACTTACGAGCGCTACATGATCTACAACCGCATGACGGGGCCGTATGCGTTCGTCTATTGGCTGCTGATCATGTGTAACGGCGTAGTGCCGCAGTTGCTGTGGTCGTACCGCATCAGGGAAAACTTACTGGCGCTGTTTGGGATCGCGATGGTCGTCAACGTCGGGATGTGGCTAGAGCGTTTTGTCATTGTGGTGACGAGTCTGCACCGCGATTACCTGCCGTCGTCGTGGGGCAATTATCTGCCGACGATCTGGGACTGGGCGACGTTCGTCGGAACAATCGGGTTGTTCCTTACATTGATCTTCGTCTTCCTCCGGTTGCTGCCGATGATCTCGATCTTCGAGGTGCGGACGCTGCTGCCTGAAGCGCAGGTAAGGGAAGAAACGATGCCGACAACAACGACGGTCGCCCCGGCGCCTGCGGCAGGCGATTAGGAGGCGATTAAGCGAAGCACGATTTGTGTTGATGATTGATGACGGAAAACGCGGGGCGCGACTTTATGACGAACGAAGATTTGCTTCAAAGAGAAAAAGACGACCGGCCGATCTACGGCTTGATGGCCGAGTTTGACACGCCGACGGAAGTAGTCAACGCCGCGCGCCGCGCGCACGATGCGGGCTACCGGCAGATGGACGCCTTCTCGCCGTTCCCGATTCACGAATTGACGGAAGCGGTCGGGGCGAAAAAGACGCGCCTGCCGCTGCTCGTCTTCTTCGGCGGCCTCGTGGGATGCGTCGGCGGGTTTCTGATGCAGGCGTACTTGATGGCGGTTGAATACCCACTCAACGTCGGCGGGCGACCGCTCGTCAGCATCCCGTCGTTCATCCCCGTCACGTTTGAATGCACGGTGCTGCTGGCGGCGACCACGGCTGTGGTCAGCATGATCGTGTTGAACGGTTTGCCGCGGCCGTATCATCCGGTCTTTAACGTGCCGCGCTTTGATCTGGCGAGCCGCAACCGCTTTTTTCTGTTGATCGAATCCGTTGATCCGAAATTCAACCGCGACGAGACGAGGCTTTTCTTGCGAAGCTTAAACTCGCGTGAGGTGTCTGATGTTGACTACTAAAGGGGCGCGTCAGTGCCTGCTGCTGGCTGTGATGTTATGCGCGGCGTTTGTCGCCGGGTGTCGCAGCGACATGCAGGATCAGCCGCGCTACGAAGCCTACGAGAAGAGCGAGTTTTTCGCCGACGGCCTCGCCTCGCGTAAACCCCCGCAGGGCACCGTGGCGCGCGGCTACTTGCGCGAAGATCGACATCTTTATACTGGAAAGAATCAAAGCGGGGCGGGCGGCGCGGCGGCAGGCGGCAATCAGCAGAACGTGCCGAACGCTTCGCCGGGTCAGAACGCGGCGAACTCCGCGAGCGGCGGCCAGCAACAACAGCAAGGTCAAACAGGAGCAGGTGGCGGAGCGGCGGGCGGTCAATCCGATCCAAATAATGTTGATGCGTTTCCGTTTCCGGTGACGATGGAAGTCTTAAATCGCGGGCGCGAGCGTTACGAGATTTTCTGTTCGATGTGTCATGGCGCAACCGGCAACGGCGACGGCATGGTTGTGCGGCGCGGCTTCAAAAAACCGCCCGCATACGGCGAAGATCGTTTGCGGCAAGAGCGCGTCGGACATTTCTTCGACGTGATCACGAACGGCTGGGGTTCAATGCCGAACTACGCTGCGCAGATTCCGGTGCGCGACCGTTGGGCGATTGCCGCTTACATCCGCGCCCTGCAAGCGAGCCAGCAGGGAACTCCGGCGGACGTTCCCGCAGACAAACGCAATCAGCTTGAGGGCGGAGGAAACGCCAACGGGCATGGGGGCGGAGGAGAAGATCATTGAGCGAAGTTCACACGCACGCCGCGCACACGGCCGCTGATTTCGCCGCTCCGCCGGAACTCGGCCGCCTCC
>JACCYN010000217.1 GCA_013696465.1 Pyrinomonadaceae bacterium | reverse complement strand
CTTCATCCTCGATTACTTCGGCGACCGCAGCCACGCCGCGAATTGCGGCACGTGCAGCAATTGTCTTAAAGGCGTGCGAGACGCGACGGTAAACAATGGATCGAACATCGCTCTCGAACCCGCCACTGATCTTGATCGTTTCCGTATGCAGCACGCGCCCGTCGCGCTTGAACTTGAAGATGAACTAAATGAACAAAAGCGTCTTAACCGCGGACGTGCCGAAGCGGAAACAGTGCGCCGGATCGTCGCGGATGCGGAATCGCAGGGTGAGATTGAAATTACCGAAGCGCGCGATTTAACCGAAGATGAAAATTTGCGCGTGCGCAAAATCCTTGCGGGCGCGGCGCGGGCTGAAGGTCGTTTCGGGAAAGGGATGCTCGCCGCGTCCTTGCGCGGTTCGCGCTCGCAAAAACTTGCACAGGCGCGCCTCGATCAGTTGTCAACTTACGGCATTTTGAGCGACATGACGCAGGAAGAGATTCTGCTTTTCATTGATGCGCTCGTCGCCGCCGGAGCTTTGCGCACGACGGGCGGCGCGTACCCGACTCTTTCACTCACCAACTTCGGCGGCGAAGTGATGCGCGATCGCACCTCCCTTCAACTCGCGCTGCCGACGAATCTAGGGACGAACGAATTATCGTCAAAATCAACGGAGGCAAAACATTTTGGCGCGAAACCGCCCGGCACAACCGTTGACGAAACATACCGCCTTTACGAATCCGGGTTGACGATTGAAGAGATCAGCCAGCAGCGCAATTTAACCGAAGTGACAATCGAGAAACATCTCGCCGATTGCATCATGGAGAACCGCCCGTTTGATCTCGCCCGCCACGTCTCGGAAGCGGATCGCTTGTTGATCGAAGATTGCGCGAAGCGATGCGGTGCGGAGCGTCTCAAGCCGTTGCGCGATGCGCTTCCCTCGCGCATCACCTACCGCATGATCCGTTTTGTCGTCGCTCATCTTAATCGCACCGAAGGAAGCGACTCAACAACAGTAAGCCAAATTGTGCGACGCGCAACTTGACGCCTTCTTCCTTTCATTGTCATCATCGAAGTGAAGGAGTCAAAAAATCATCATGAGCCGCAACCCGAACACCGATCCGCCGCAACCGGCCGACCCGGCGATCCCCCCGACCGAGCCAAACGATCCCATTCAACCCGACCCGCGTAAACCGGAACCTGTGCCGCTTCCGCCCGATGCCGAGCCAATCGCGCCCGTCCGCGAACCTGACACGCCGATGCCCGCAGGCGATCCGCGACCGTCTGAGCCGATACGGTTGGTTTGAATCACGGAAGCAATCGTTCCGAGAGCTACAACAAGGAGGAAATGAAACGATGCAAGAAGCTGTCACGCTCGAAGTATTCTCCGATTACGTTTGACCGTTCTGCTGGCTGGCGGAGCCAAGCCTCAAGGAGTTGAAAAGCCGGGACACAGATGTGGAGATCGTCTGGCGCGCTTTCGAGTTACGCCCCGCGCCCGTGCCGCCGCTCGATCCGCGCGGCGAGTATCTCACGCGCGTGTGGCGCGATGCTGTTTACCCGATGGCCGAGAGGTTAGAGATACCGATGCGTCTGCCGCCCGTGCAACCGCGCTCGCGCCGCGCACACGAAGCCGCGCAATGGGCAGAAGCGCAAGGGCGCTTCGACGATTACAACGCAGCGCTCTTCCGCGATTTCTTCGAGCGAGGAGAAGACATCGGCGACGTTGAGGTGTTAATCAATCTCGCCGCAGAACTCAAACTCGATGCGGCGAGTTTGCGACTTTCCCTCGAACGCCGTGAGCACGAAGCGCAGGTCTTAAGTGACGAACGCGCGGCGGAAGAGTTGGGCGTAACCGGCGTTCCGGCATTTATCGCCGACCGTCGTGCAGTGCTGTTCGGAGTTCAAACGGCGACTGCGCTTGCGGAACTTGTGGCGCGCGTGCGTGGGGTGAAGCGACAGGACGAAGCTTCAATAACGCTTCAGCATCTTCCCGTATCAATCAATCGTCGAGAACAAAACGAGGAATAGACGCGCGCCGCTTTTGCGTCTCATCTGGAAATTCACTTCACCGTGCAACAAACCGTAGAAGCGACCAAGCTTGATCTGACAAAACTTAAAAGCCTTATTACGGCGAAACCGTTTACGCCCCATAAACTGTTTCGCAACGGTCACGCGCAGACGATTGCGAATCAGGTGTGGCTGCGCCGTCGGCAGCGGCTGTTGAATTCGGCGCGGTCAGATGAAGCGCGTCTGTTCCGCGTCGAATCAAACGCCGAAGTCCTTGTTCATTGTCGCTGGCAAGAGCATCGAAATCGGCATCCCACGATGCTGCTAGTGCACGGGCTTGAAGGATCGAGCGAATCAATCTACATGCTTGGCACCGGGCACAAAGCGTTTGCCGCCGGGTTCAACGTGCTGCGGATGAATATGCGCAACTGCGGCGGCACGGAGCACTTGACCACGACGCTCTACAATAGCGGCATGACCGCCGACATCGAAGCGGTAATCAATGAACTCATCCTGCATGATTCATTGCAACAGATTTTCCTTGTCGGCTTCTCGATGAGCGGCAACATGATCTTGCGCGTCGTGGGCGAAGGGGGCGCGGAGTTGCCGACGGGGATCAGGGCTGCCTGCGCCGTGTCACCGGCGGTTGACTTGGCCGCGTGTGCCGCGATGCTCGAAACGAAATCGAATTGGATTTACCGGCAGAAATTCGTGCGATCACTGCGTCGCCGGATGCGCCGCAAAAAAGAACTCTACCCTGAGCTTTACGAGATAGACGAACTGAAAAAAGTGCGCAGCGTGCGCGAATTCGACGCGCGCTACACCGTCACACACGGCGGCTACCGCGACGTTGCGGATTACTACGCCCGCGCCAGTTCGCTCTCATACATCAAAGGCATTCAAAGACCCACTTTGATCATCCACGCCCAAGATGATCCGTTTATTCCCTTCGACGCTTTCCGCGATCCCTCGATTACATCCAACCCTTACATCGTTTCGCTTCTGCCCCAACACGGCGGTCACGTCGGCTTTGTGAGCGAAAACGGAAGGGGCGAAGATCGCTTCTGGGCGGAGAACCGCGTCGTCGAGTTTTGTCGTTACGTTTACGAACAAGAAGCGGCAAATCCATATTGAAGTGTGCCATGATAACCTCTGCCCTGTGCGCCGCGCCGCTTGCATCGCGGGCGCGCATCACCATAAGCTTGTGTTGGCTCGTCACCGAAACGATCCGTAAAGAGTTTCGACATCCCGATAGCAAGCCTGAGTTCACAGGTTAAATGATCACTGCTCTTAACATTTTCAGCGTCTTTGTGCTTGTCTTTGCTAACGGTTTTTTTGTGGCCGCGGAGTTCGCTTTAGTCGGCGTGCGGCGTTCGCGCATTGAAACGCTTGCGGCGAGTGGAGACGGACGAGCCAAACGCCTGCTCGGATTGCTCAACAATCTGAACGCATATCTTTCCGCTTCACAACTCGGCATCACGCTCGCCTCGCTCGGACTGGCGCTTGTCGGCGAACCCACCTTCGCCCATCTGATGGAAGTTGCGCTCGGCGAGCGCGTGCCCGAACCGGCGCGCCACATCATCGCCTTCGTCGTCGCTTACACGATCATCACCTGTCTTCACATCGTTCTCGGCGAACAAGCGCCGAAGCTTTTCGGCATCGAACGCGCCGAGCGGGTCGCGCTCTCCACCGCGCTGCCGATGCTAATTTTCTATAAAGTTTTCCAGTGGCCGATCCGCGCGCTTGATTGGGCGAGCGCGCGCGTTGTGCGTCCCTTCGGACTCAATGCGTCGGCCGATCACGCTTCGATCTACACGGAAGAAGAGTTGCGTTCGATCATCGCAGCATCGCACAAGAGCGGACATCTGGAAGCGGGCGAGCAACAACTCATCAACCGCATTTTCGATTTCACCGACGCCGAAGTGCGCGAGGCGATGATCCCGCGCACGGCCGTTGCGGCCTTGCCAATAACAGCGACGCTCGACGAAGCCGAAAAAGCTTTTTGCGAACTCGGCTATTCGCGTCTGCCCGTCTACCGCGAGCGCCTCGATGATGTCGTCGGCGTGCTCTTTATGAAAGACTTGATGCCGTGTTTGCGACAGGCGCGCGCCGACGGGTTCGATTTGGAGAAGATGCTGCACCCGCCGATGTTTGTGCCCGCCACGGCTCGGCTCGGCTCCGTGCTCGGACAGATGCAGGCGGCGCAGACGCACATCGCGTTCGTCATTGACGAACACGGCGGCATCGAGGGCATCCTGACGCTTGAAGATTTGTTGGAGGAGATTGTCGGCGAAATCAACGATGAATATGACGAGGAAGTGCGCCAGCAGATCGTCGAAGAAAACGGCGCGTACCTTGTGGACGGAATGCTCGCGGTGCGAGACGCGAACCGCCATTTTAATTTGAAGATACCGGAAGAAGCCGGTTACACGACACTCGCCGGGTTTCTTTTGTCAGAAGCCGGAAGACTACTGCTCCCCGGCGAAACGGTGGACTACGACGGAGCACGCTTCACCGTCGAGCGCATGGAGCACCGCCGCATCCGGCGCATCCGCTTCGTTCCTGCGCCGACCGAAGACGACGGAACGAATTCCGCGCAAACTTCTTCACACTGATTCTACGGGTTGAAGTCCGTCAATGAATCTCTACCTCAAGGCGATAGCTCGCGTTGCCGCGCGTGCCGCCGACGCTGATCACGTAATCGCCCG
>JACCYN010000173.1 GCA_013696465.1 Pyrinomonadaceae bacterium | reverse complement strand
CGGAAAGCGCCGCTCCAACTTCGTCCGTCACGGTTTCAACGTCCGCGTTGAAAAGAGTTTTGCCGACAATCGAGAGCGTCAGACGCATCATCTCCTCCGCGATGTCGAGCGTTTGACCGTCTTGCCAGCGCTCATGCAGTCGCGCGCCGCGCTCCACCATCACGGCTCCGTAGGCGTGGATGCGAGTGCGATGAAAAGCCGGTTGCGAAAGCCGACGCTGGCGGCGGTGAAATTCCCCCTCGCTCGTCAGCAAGCCTTCGCCGAGCAAGCGGCGCGTCAACTCGGCGCGCGCCTTAAGGAAGTTCGCTTGGCGCGTCACGAGCACGTCTTTAATGTGATCGGGATGGTTGAGTAGAAAGGCGCGTTGCGATCCGATGTGAAAGTGAGACACATCGCCGTATGCGCGGGCGAGATTCGTCAAAAAATTGAGCGGGTCGCGGCGGAAGGCGGACGCTTGTCTGCTGAAAAGTCTGTCCTTGGGGCCGGGTGGATTGAGCGTCCTCGCCATTTTGAATTTTGTTTCAGGCGTTCGTCCTTCGGCGGTCGTTTAAGTCTTCTGCGCGGAAATGAGAATCAAAACATTGAAGACATAAGGGCAGTAGTGCAGTTGCGGAAAGCGGCTGTTGATTTCCGTTCCTCTCTGCGTTCATCTCAGCAGGCCGCTGGCGATGCCGGTTTCATACGCATAATACACTCCGAAGGCGACGCTTAACAGCCCGGCGAAAGTTTGCAAACCGTAGTTGAATCCGGTGAACCTGCGAGCACCGAAAGCGAAAGGCAAACCGATAATACTCGACATCAACAACATTCCAACGATTGAGCCGAAGCCGAACACCACGAGGTAAACTAATCCGAGCAAGGCCGAGCTGATCTGTGTCAACACAAGCAGCGTAAGCGCGGCCGAACCCGCAAGCCCGTGCACCGCGCCGACGATCAAGGGTTTGACGCCGATGCGCTTCGCGTGGTGCGAATGCGAGTGGAGAGATTCGCCGTGTTGGGCGTCGTGTGCAGCTTCGCCCTCGTGAAAATGAACGTGCGAGTGAGCCATGCCGTCATGCGCGTGCGGGTGGAGGTGAACGTCTTGGCGTCGGCGCAGCCCGCGGGCGAGAGCGCTTGCGCCGAGCATGATGATCATCAGCGCGACGCCAAACTCAAGCCAGTCGGCGATCCTCTCAGGAATCGCCACGCGCAGCGCCAGCACAACTACCCCGACGACGATCAGAGACGCCGTATGCCCGACGCCCCACAAGCCGCCGACTAAAGCCGCGCGAAAAATGTTACGGTGTTCGCTGACAATCGTCGAGACGGCGACGACGTGATCGACTTCAGTCGCGTGCTTAAGTCCGAAGACGAGTCCGAGTCCGAGCACCGCCATCGCCCCCATCGAAGTGAGATCAACTTCCGCATTATGCGCGCCAGTTTCCGCCCCGCCCACCGCCGCGCTCACTGTAGGGAACAACTCAAAACCGACTCCGGCGAGAGCTTGGTAACAGATCAGCGCGCCGACGCACGCGATCACGAATGCGCTCGCAACCGGAAGGACGCGGATGAGCGGATTGGCAGACGAACTCGGCGAGAGTTTCAGAAAACGACCCGCGTAGAGAAAGGCGAGGCCGATGGCGGTCAGCGTCGCAGCTAGTCCCGCGCTAAACGCAATGACAAGGAGAATGCCGTAACCGACACGTTGCAGCGAAATAGCCGCGAGCAGCACGACCAGCGCCGAAGGACACGGAAGCAGTCCGCCGGAGACGCCCAGCGCAAGCAAACTGCGCCACGTTACGGGCGACTCGTCCGCGCCCGGCGGCAAATGAGAATGCGGTCGCCCGCCGCCGTGCGAATGCACATGCGCGTGATATTCGTGTTCATCACCTTGATGTGTGTGGTCGTCATGCGCGCCGCCGTGCGTGTGCGCTTCACCGTCGCCATGGTGATGGTGATGCGCGTGGTCGTGTCCGGCTGCAAGACCGAGCGCGGAACGCAGCCGTCCGGCGAAGAGGCTTAAACCGATGACGACGACGATAGCGCCGGAGATGAAACTCAAAACGGGAAAGAGACGCTCAGGAAGTATGTACTGGGATGCGAAAAGCGTGACGAGTCCGAGCGCGAAGACGCCCGCCGTATGCGTAATCGTCACCGTCAAACCGAGAAACAGGGCGTGGCGCGGCGTTCCGCGCGACCCGACGAGGTAAGCTCCGACGACCGTCTTGCCATGACCCGGCGAGAAGGCGTGAGCGGCTCCGAGCGCGGCGGCGACGAGCAGCCCGAGCAGGATCACGTCGAGCGTCACTTCGGGCGCGGCAATTAATTCAGCGAGCGGGTCGCGCGCCGCAGCGACTGCCGTGCGGCCATCGCGCGTGCGTAGCGGCGTCGCCCCCGCAGGCGCGGTGCCGCGCGCGAAAGAGAGTTCGGCGCTGCGTTCGTCAAGCGGCGCGGCGAGCATGTCCTCCGGGTACGCCTTCAGTTCATCCGTCACCGCGCTGCCGAATGCGGAACTGTTGTACACGGAAATGCCGGAGGACGAATTGACTACTACTTCATGCCAGCCAAGTCGGTCGCGGTGAATGGCGTCTTCAAAGCGCAATCGTCGCTCTGTAACAGAAGAATCGTTTGCGTAAGGAAGCGCGCCGGTAAAATCACACTCGACACGTAGCGTCGGCAAATTTCCCGCGCCCGGCGGAAGACTGATCGCTTTCGCAATGGGCTTAAGTTGCACGCGCTCACCATTGACGGTGACGATAAGGTTTTCCGCATACTGCGGAACGACGCGCTCCAAATACGCGTCGAGCGCGGCGCGCGCGGGCGACTCGCCGCCCGCCGCCCCCATCGCTTGCAGTTCTTGAAACGCGGGTATCTCCGCCATGTCAACAACGAAGCGGACGCGCAAACTTTCCGCGCCGACCTCGATGCGCGTGAAGTGGTTAGTGGTGAAATTGCCGAGCGGGTGCGCAAAGACGCTCAGGACGGCGAAGCCCAAAACGAAGATCGTCGCGGCGGTGGAGATGAAAAATCTAACAACGCAACGCTGTCGTTTGGAGGCTGATCTATTACACATTGCCTGTCTCTCGTCGGCGCTTACGCCGTCAGCGTTCGCAATGTTTCTCTTGCGACCTCTGCTTGCAGAACGTCAAACGTAGGATTGATCTTAAGCGCGAGATTAAGATGTTGCGCGGCTTTACGTTGATCACCGAGCGCTTGATATATCATCCCGGCGTGATAATTTATTCCTGCGTCGCGCGTGCCGAGTCGCAGCGCTTCGTCAATCGCCGTTTTAGCTTCCGTCAACTCGCCCTTTTTGTAGAGGCACCACGCCAGCGCATCGCTCGTGTAGATGTCGGCGCGCGACGCGCGCTCGCGGCGCGCAACGGCGAGAGCTTCGTCGAGCTTAACTCCGCGATCAGCCCAGAAGACGGCCATGTGCCGGGAATAAGTGCCTGCGCCCGCCGTTCCAGAGTGCTCGATGAATTCGACGAGTTCGTATTGTCGTTGCGCCTCGTCGTTACGATTGAGCCGCGCATAGAGATTGCCGAGCGCGATAGCAACGTCGGGCAACGGAACGCGCTCCTGTGCTTTCCGGTAAAGATCAACTGCGCCCTCCATATCTCCGGCGGCAATGCGCGCGCGCGCCTTTCCGGCGAGCGCAAGGTGATAATCAGGCAACGCGAAGAGAGCGCGGTTGAACTCATGTTCGGCTTCCGCGCGCTTGCCGGAATTCAGCAGTTCATCGCCGAGATGCACGGCACACCACGCGAGACTCTCCGCATCTCCGGCCGACTGCTCCGCCATCCGCATCGCGTCAATCGCGCCCTTCGAGTCGCCGTGCAGCGAGCGTATGTATGAGACGCGCGCGTAGGACGGCGTGTAGGGACGCAACTGCACCATCGCGTCCGCCGCCTCAACTGCTTCGCGGTAGTTGCCGAGTTCAACGTGCGCGTCGGTGATAACGCCATAGATTTCGTAATCGCGCGGACGTTGCTCGACTGCGCGGCGGGCGACCTCAAGCGCTTCGGCGAAACGATGATTGGCGAGTAATAACTTCGCGCGCAGTTTGAGCGCATCGTAATTGTCAGGAGCGGACTTCAAGGATCGTTCGAGCGCCGCTTCGGCGCGCTGGTTGAAACTAAAGTCGCCCGTCTCGCGCGCCTTCTGCATAAACGCCGCACAGAGTTGATTGTAACCATCAGGCTTGTTCGGCGCGCGCCGGATGACGGCTCGTGCCTGGCGAATCTGCTCGTCGGCGGGCGTGGCGCGTTCGTTGGCAGTAGTAGCCGGAGCGTTCTGAGGCTTTACCTCCGCAGACTGCGAACCGCGTTTTGACACGGCGCGAATGCCGAAGACGATGGAGAGCACGGCGATGAATATAGCGCCAATAATTAAAACTTTGTTGCGCATAACTATTGCACCAAACCTGTGTAAGAAGTGTGAAACGCCGGAGCAGGTCGGTTGTCAGACCTTGCTCCGGCGTTGAAGCAACTCACTTAAACCCAGTAGTTGCTATTTAGCAACGAGCGTTTGAGTTGTTGGTGCGCCGTCCGACCATTACGGTCTGGGCGTAGGCTCAGGCCGCGGACTCGCCGGAGCCTGCGTGTTCGTCGTCCCTATTCCTTGTGGCGGAGTCGTCGGGCTGTCATAGCCGGAATACGGCGTCGCAAGATACGGGAATCTCGTCAAGAAAGGCCTGTCGTTTTCGTTGACGCCGTCGCCGAGTATGTTATTCGGCGCGATGTTGAAGGCTGGCGTAAACGGGGTTGCGCCTGCTGCAACGCGAATTGTGATGTCAACCGTATCGTCGCCCACGCGCCGACCGTTCGGGTATCCGGCTGTGTCACCACCGAGGAAGCCGAGGCGATTGGCCGTTCCCGCCGCGCTCGCCGTTCCCGCCGTTGGCGGAATTCCCATATTGAGTCGCATCCGCTCTTGCGGCACGGTGTCCGCTGGTTGGCCGGTGAA
>JACCYN010000224.1 GCA_013696465.1 Pyrinomonadaceae bacterium | reverse complement strand
TGCTCGGAGCGGTTTCGGTCGTCGGTCGGCTCGTCGCGCTCGGCTTCATGTCTATTTTCGTCCTTGCCGTGTTTGAGTTCGGAATGGTTGACGCGCTTGGTCATCTAATGATCGTCGCCATCCTTTTCGTTTTGATCGTGCGCGGACCGACGGACGCGAGAGAAATGCTTGTGCTCAGAGACAAATCTCTTTTCACGGAAGCCTACTTTATGACGGGACTTTATTTTCTCGCCTTTGCCATGATTTTTATTTTATACTACGGCATTCATCATCTGTCTTACGGCGCGTGAGCGTTTTGACAAATTGAATTGTTGTATTTTGAGCTTTTTAACTCTGACTGTAATCGCTGTTTAAGTAACCTCGCTTCGCGCGTCTTCAATGCGCGATAAGTATTCAATCGTTTTCCAGACGTTTCCCGTCCGGTGACCTTACGGTTGCCGATTCTGTAGATCGAACGCATCTTTTTTATGAAAAAAAATCTGCAGATATTATTTCTATTGCTGTCAGTGTGTTTCCTCAACACTGCGGTCGCAGCGCAAACGCCTACTCCGACTCAGGAAAACAACAACGCATCTTCGACGACTACTCCCGCCGCTCAAGCATCGGACATTGAAGAAGTAAGACGTCAACTGCGCGAGCAGCAAAAGGAGATCGAGCAGTTGCGCTTGATGCTTTTACAGCAATCCAAAACTATTGAAGGGTTGCAAAATAATGCGGCACAAACAACCGCGACAACAACTCAAACTCCGACAGCTTCGACGCAAGGTGCAAACGCTCCGGCGTCTCCGCAAACTGCCACGATTGAATCGCGTGTGGGCAATATCGAAGAACAATCGAAAAGGGCGACGGAAGCGGCAGCCAGAAATCAGCTCGGCACGCTCGGTTTTAGCGGCGATTTACGGATGCAGTATGACTCGCTTTACGGACTGCTCAATAACGCGCCGAACGTCAACAATCCGGCGATCATCGGCAATGAGCTTTCGTCGCGCCAACGGATTCGCTATCGTCTGCGTTTCGCCGTCAGAGGAAAAATCGGCGGCGACGTTTTCTCAGGCGCTTACGCTGCGAACGGCGAACGGCGGACGGAGCGCGAATTTGAATGGGGCATCCGCCTTGCCGCAGGAAGTCTGGCAAATCCGGTTTCCCCAAATCAGATTTTAACCGACTTCTTTTCGCGCAAACCCGTTGCCCTCGATCAGATTTATGTTCAGTGGCGACCGCGTCCCGTTCCCGGCTTGCGCGTCATCGCCGGTAAGTTTGAACCGACGTGGACGCGCACCGAAATGACGATTGACAACGACGTTCAGGTTGAAGGCGTGAGCCAAGTCTATTCGCGCGACATCAGAAATTCGTTCGTCAAAAACGTCTCTTTAAGTCTCTGGCAACTGCCGATGCTTGAGCGCGGCACAACCTTTATCAGAAACCAGAATGGCACGGTGAACATCGAAGAATCTGATCGCGCCGGAAGAGATTTGGCGATGTTCGGCGCGCAGCTTCAAACCAGATTCGCGCTTTCGCCAAACACCAATTTAACTTTTGCGGCGGCGAATCTTCATTACGCGAACACGGGCGCGATCAATCCCGTACAGGTTTTCGGAAACAATCTTCAACTGCCCGTCACGATTACGATTCCCGCGACCGCGACGACGCCGAGTCAAACCGTTACCGGAGTCGCAAACATTCCGCGCGATTTTCTGGTTTCGGGCAACGGTAATCTGGGCTTAACGTCTGCGACCAACAACGCCGTCAACCGCGACGGGCGACTTGCTTCGGGCTTTAATCTGGTTGATTTATTAGCGCAGCTTGAATTTAGGCAATACAAATACAATCCGCTAACTTTCATCTTCGATTACGTCCGCAACACGCAGACGCGCGATGTGATTGTCGCGAGTTCAGGCGGCAGCAATGTTTTTCTGCCCAACAACGAAAACGACGGCGTGTGGGCGGAGTTTAGATTTCAAAACTTGCGCAGGAAACGCGCGAGCGATTTTAGCCAGCCTGTGAGCGGCGACATTTTGCTTAGTTACACGTTCTTGCGCATCGAAAAGGACGCCGTCTTAACGCCGTTTAACTGGGACGATCTCGTTCAGCAGTCCGACGTTCAAGCGCATCGTCTGTTCTTAAGCTACGTTGTTGACCCGCGCGTAACGTTTAATATCACGGGGCTTTTCAATCAACGTCTGAACGGTCTGCTTGGTGCATTTGGCACGAACCCGCCGGGTTCGCTGAATCGTAATACCAATCGTTTGCAGATCGACACGATCTTTAGATTCTAAATCTTGTTTAGCTAGTGGGAAATTTTCGTCACGCAAAAGAGGTGATGGTGAAAAGACTCGTTTATTTAATCGACAGCAAGATCAATCTGATCACGATCTTGTTTCTTTTTTGGACTCTGTTCTGGGGCTTAAACGGCTTCGATAAGTTTTTCAACGGCAAGTCGCAACTAATCAACGAGCGTTGGGCTTCGCAAGGCTTCCTGGTTGATAAGGACAAGAACGTAGTCTATTCAATACAGCCGTCAGAGAAAATAGGCTGGTATGGAGTCAGCCGCGACGCCAAGTTTGCCAACTATTTCAGGACGCTTCATCTGCCGCCGGTAGTTTCAACCATCACGCTCTACTTCTTTGCGATTCTGGAAATCATTATCGCCGCGCTGTTCTTCTGGCTTTTCATCAGACAGTTTTTTGATAATAAGGATGAAGAACCGGACGGCAAAAAGGGTTTAATTGCCGACCGCACGATTCACCGTCTGATCTTCAAGGCGAGCATCTGGATTTTTATCGCGTTCATCACGGGCGACATACTCTTCGGCGACCGGATTGAAGTCTGGGAGCACGGCACATATCTGGCGATGACGATCGTCACATACGATCTGTGGTATCGGACAGATCAGTTCTTTCTTGAATTGAAAAAGCAGAAACGCCGTTCTGCAGACGACGAAGAAATCTCCGCGCAGGCTTCTTCTTATGATCTGGAAGCTGAGTAGGTGAAGCGGAATTCGGATGAGTTTTAATTTGAGAGGCTTGAATGAAACGTCTAATCTATCTGTTTGACCAACGCTTGAATTTAATCACGCTGCTGCTTCTGTTCTGGGCTTTGTTTTGGTGTCTGGACGGCTTCGACAAGTTTATCGACAGCAATACGGAGATACTTTTCGACAAGTGGGCGTCGAGAGGCTCGGTCGTAGATGCGAACAACAATGTCGTCTATACGATTCAGCCTTTGAACAACGTCGGGTGGTTCGGCGTCAACTACGCAGATCAAATGGCGAGTTATTTCAAAACGATCCACGTTCCGCGAAACGTCGCCATCGGATTAACCTATACGTTCGCGGTCTTTGAAATACTCACGGGCTTTCTGTTTCTGATCCTGTTCGCCTGGCAACTGTTGCCGGACGAGCGCAAAGACAGAAGGAACATGCTCACCGACCGCACGCTTCACCGTCTGGCTTATAAATCAAGCGTAATTCTGTTCGTTATCCTGTCAATCGCTTATCAGATTTTCGGCGACCGCACGAGGCTCTGGGAAGTCGGCACTTATATGTTGATGACCCTGATCGCCTACGACATGTGGTATCGCACAGACCGCTTTATGCTCGACATGAGACGCAAACGGCTCGCCGGTATTGACGATGATGACGACACAAACTCAGTCCAAGCGTCCGCTTATAGTTTGAGGGATAAGCGGCAAAAGGAAAGCGATAGCCGATAACATTTGGTGTCAGATGACGCAATCTTTCTCAAGTTGTATTTTCCCCTCTACGGCCCGTTCAATCAGCTTTATAATGCGAAGTGCGATAAAGGCCACAACGGTACCTGCGATAGCAACTGACCATCGCGGCGGAGCGTGGCAAGCCAACGACAATGTGATTCTGAATCAATCATTACGAAATACTACCGACGAAAGGAAAACATCATGACGATCAGATTAGGCGACACCGCCCCGAATTTTCAGGCGGAGACGACCGAAGGTTCTGTTGATTTCTACGAGTGGATGGGCGACGGCTGGGCGATTCTCTTTTCCCATCCGAAAAACTTTACGCCCGTCTGCACCACCGAACTCGGCGAGGTGGCACGGGTCAAACACGAATTCGATAAACGCAACGTCAAGGTGCTGGGCCTTAGCGTTGATCCGGTCGACAAACACGAGGATTGGGCGAAAGACATTGAGGAGACGCAAGGCTCGCGGCTCAACTTCCCACTTATCGCCGACCACGACCGTAAAATCGCCGACCTCTACGACATGATTCATCCGAACGCCTCCGACACGATGACCGTGCGCTCCGTGTTCGTCATCGGGCCCGACAAGAAAGTGAAACTCACGCTCACCTATCCGGCTTCAACGGGGAGGAACTTCAACGAGGTACTGCGAGTGATTGACTCCCTACAACTCACCGCAGGCTACAGCGTAGCGACGCCGGTCAACTGGCGGGACGGCGACGACTGCATCATCGTCCCGGCGTTGACGGACGAGCAGGCGAAGGAGAAGTTTCCCGCCGGGTGGAAAACTCTCAAGCCCTACCTGCGCATCGTTTCGCAACCGAACAAATGAACGCGCCGCCGCACCGTCCCGAAGAGCCTCAGCGGTTTTTCCATCACCAGCTCTTGCGCCACGGAGTAAAGCAAGATTGTTATAGGTGACGAAAAACTTTCCGCTTAAATTCAGCCAAAGAACTCGAATATTTTGGTAAACAGAAAGACGCCCGACGTATGTGCCGGGCGTCTTTTGTTATATTCAATTTAATTGAACGGCGAAGCGGAGTTAAACGAGTTCGTAAGCGACGATCAGACAGATGAGCGCCAACAGCCCGTGTGAGGCTAAGAAGATCGCGTCGGCCGCTCGCCCGGCTGTGTATTTCGCGCGCGGCTTTTCTGATCTCATGGCGAAGTAGGCAAGTGTTCCCGAAACGAGAAACGCTAAAGCCGCGAGCGCCGAGATTTCGTCCGCCACAGTGTCAATTCTTTTCAAGCCTTCGACGACTCTGAGAAGACCCAACAGAGTCAAGCACAGCCCGACCCTGTTCGCCGACTGAGCCGCGATGTGAATGTGGATGCAATCCTTGAGCGGCTCTTTAGAATTTTGCGCAGGCGGTTCTTCCGGCGGTGATACCTTGCTCATGGGTTACGGATGATACCGCAAATTTTTGAAACCTGCTTGTCGGGGTCAAACATTCTTACGGAGCGGGCGCGAATCTTTTGATGAAACGCGGTGACGGACAAACTCAGCCGCACAGCTTTGTTACAAATGATAAACTAAAGGCGAGTGGCGAAGATAAACGCGCGCGCGTCGCGTCACGCTTTTCTCTCCGGCTCCAAAAGATCGAGGGCGACAAAGAGCAGCGGCACGTTGGTGGCGAGCATCTCCAGCACGCCGAACTCGCGCGTGACGGCAACGGCGCAGAAGAGAAGAATCGCCAGCCCCACGATGTAGAAGCGGATAACTGTCATTCCGTTTATAAAGGAATAATCAAGACTCGTTTCCACCGCACGGCGGATTGCAGTGGCACAAATTATCTTCTTATGACGCTCCTTAAGCATAAACTTCGATTCGCGCTTCCGACCGTTTTGATCTTCGTGCTGCTAGTAGCGGGTGCGTGCCGAACTCCTCAACCTGCGCGAGAAAGCAACGCGAAGGTGGAAAGTTCGCCACAGCAAACGGTGCTGCTCGATCAAATCTTCGACAAATACACGGAGGCGGTGGGCGGGCGAGAAGCCGTCGAACGCATTAAGACTTACACGCTCGAAGGCGCGTTCGAGATGCGCGGCAGAGACCTCACGCTTCCGGTAAAGATTTACGTCAAGAAACCCGATAAATCCCTTATGGAGATAGACGTTCCGCGCGTCGGCACGATCAGGAGGGGCACGAGCGACGGTAAAAGCTGGAGCCAGACGCCGCTCACCGGCATCAGGCAAGACGCGCCAAATGAACTCACCGAACTCGAACGCGATCACGACATTTACCTCGCGGGCGGAATCAGAAATCTTTATCAATCCGTCCGGCTGGAGAGCAAGGCGCGACTGAACGGGCGTGACGTTTACATTGTCGAGGGGAAGCCGAGGGAAGGCCCGGCAGAGAAGATGCTGTTCGACCAAGAGACGGGACTACTTCTCCGGTGGGACATCGTGCGCCGCCAGCCCAACCGCCCGAATGTGTTTGCAAGAATCTACCTTGATGATTACAGAGAAATCGGGGGAGTGAAAGTGCCGTTTACGATTAGATACTTCGTCGAACCCCGCGAGCTAATTTTGCGCCTCAACGACGTGGAGCATAACGTCGAGTTAGACGACGCAATGTTTGCCGCGCCTGCCGCGCGATAAGTTAATCAAGTTTTTTCAGCGAGGGGTAGGATTGCCGGAGGGCGAATCAGTTTCGCTCGTGGCGGCGCGCATCGCGGCGATCACCGCCGGGCTAACGCGACGACGCTGCAATTCCGTCAGCTTCGACGGTGAAAAATCGAAGTCGGCGGGCGACGCTTCGATGCGGCGAATGATCGTTCCGTCGGTGAAGCCCGCTTCGACCAATTCAATAATCGAGTTATTGGTCAGCGTTGGCGTTCTCTCAAGGCGTGGCGCTGCTGCCGCACCGCCCGCCTCGGTCGGCGGACGAAGGATGCGAACGCTGGCGCTTCCCTGCGTTTCAATGTCGTTATCGTTGACGCCCCCGTTTGAGCCGCGCGAACGAGTGCGACCGCGCGATCCGCCCGACGATCCGAAGATGTTCGTCTCTCCCGGCTCGGACGCTGCGCCCCCCGCTCCGCCACGCGGTCTCATGCTGCCGCTATCACCGAAGAAAGAATCGTCACCCCAATCATCGGCGTTCGCCGCGCGTGCTTCATCGCGCGCCAGCATTGCCAGAATCACACGCTCGCTGACGCCGTTTTTTTTAAGTTCAATCAATTGTTCGGAAGCGAGATTGAATCTCACGGGGCGCGTGCGAACGATTGCGATCACGCTTTTGTCACTAAATCCGGCGCGGACGAGTTTGACGACGGAAGCGTTCGTCAACAACTCATCGTTGCTTCGCGCGCCGCCTTGCCCGTGCGCTGAAGTACAAATCAAAATGATAAGGGTGAGCGTTACGCCCACCGAAGTTATTACCTTCATCATCTCGCGCCCTTCAAATTAAATCGGCGAGCGATCTGTCCCGCCAGCCGCACCGGAGTTTTGTGCGCACAAGTTCGTTACCGCGCCTCTTCATCCTCACATCAGGCGGGAAGCGCGCTCAACTCGCCGGTAACAGGCGACTCAAAGCGGCTTCCAACTTGCCCGGATCAAGCGGCTTGACGAGATACTCATCGCAGCCTGCGGCGAGGGCGGCGGCGCGGTAATACTCCGTGCCGTTGGCTGACAGAACGACGACGGGCACGTTGCGCAGTCCCTCGCGCTCGCGCAGTTGCACTGTGGCGTTGAGTCCGTCGCCGCCGGGCATACTGATGTCCATCAATATCAAGTCAGGGCGCTCGCGCTCTGCAAGTTCGATTGCCTTTTGCCCGCCTTCAGCTTCTAAAACCCGGTAATCGTGTTGCTCCAGCCAAGCGTGTAGGAACGAACGGATGTCGGCGACATCATCTACCACCATCACGACGGGACGGGCGCTCTCCTTTGCTTTTTCTTCGCTCACTTGCTGTGACCTTTCCATGTAACCTACGGGGCGTTCGCTCACCCGAAAAAGCGAGCATTATCACCGCTCGCGTGTGTAACAAATTAAGTAGCGACGCGCGATTACCGCTCAAGCCGCTGCCGCTTTGCTGATTCGCGCAAGCTGGTAGAAATCATCAGCCACTTGCGCGCTCGTGAAGGCGCGCTTGGGAATTACGTGCGCGCTGATTGGTGAGATGTAAATGTAAACATACTCGTTGTTATGTTCGATGCAGTCAACTCCGTCCCCCGAAGTTTTAGATTCGCCGACTGTGGCGCGTCTTTCCTTCGCCGTTTAAACATAACGTCAATTGATTGAGGTTGGTTATTTCGGCGCATTAGGTGTTGTGGCAGGGTCATTCGCAACATTGCGTGTTGTATCCGTCCGCCCGTAGCGCGTCGAGATGCGTTGCACGTAGTTGCGCGTTTCGCGGTAAGGAGGCACGCGGTGCCCGTACCTCATTACCGCGCCTTCGCCCGCATTGTAGCCAGCGAGCACAAGGTCAACACGCCCGCCGAACATCGTCAACAACTCGCGCAGGTAGCGCGTGCCGCCGCGAATGTTCTCGGCCGGATCGGAGGTTTTGCGCACGCCGAAGCGGGCGGCCGTTCCCGGCATGAGCTGCATCAACCCGCGCGCGCCTTTCGGACTCAGCGCCCGCGCGTTAAATTGCGATTCCTGCTCCATCACACAGAAGATCAAATACGGATCGACGCTGTAGAGCGCGGCGTTCTGTTTAATCAATTCATCAATTCGCGGATTACCCGTCGTCCAACCGCGCGCGGAACCTGCTGCCGGAGAGATTGCAGCGAGAGATTCTGGTGACACGCGCTCGATGCGTTCGACGCGCGCACGGGGAATAAAAATTGAGAGGTTGTCGCGCTTGTACCAGACGCCATCGGCGGTTTCACTCGCGTCATCTGCCTCGACGCGCGCGCCGCCCGCAAGGTGAATCCACACGGTTCGAGACGAAGTTCCAGAGCGCGTTTCTAATCCGCCGTTCTGAATTCCATTCTCAGCCGTCCGCCCTTGCTCTTGTTGGGCAACATTTGTCATTGCCGCCCGCCGGTTTCCAGCGCCAGCGCCATTAGCGCGCGTTCGAGTTTTGCCCTCGCCCGTTGTGGCGGTGGCTGTGTCTGAAACGGGAGCGGCTCGCTCAATGCGCTTAACGCGCGCTCGCGGAAGCGACTGCGTAATGCCGCCCTGCCGATACCACACGCTTTGTTCGTCTTCCCATACCTCGTTGGCTTCGACGATGGTGCCATTCGTCAAATGAAGACGATCCGCCATCACGCTCAGGGGCACGCACAAGAGGAATGCAAGAAGAAAAGCGGGCTTGACGCAACACACGGGGACGCAAAACTTCATGATGGATTGAGGCAGACAAGGAACAAACACTTTAATGCTCCTTCGTGCCGTTTGATTGCGCGAAGCCGTGCGACGTGCCGAAGTAGTTGCCCCACGCCGTGTCAAGCACCTGCGGGCTTAAGGCGAGCGGTTGACCCTCGAAGCGACAGATGTCAGCAACGCGGTCGAGCAAGTCGCGCGGCTCGCAGGCTTTCATTTGGCGGCGCTCGGCGGCGTAACGGCTCAACAGATGTTCGAGGCACTCCTGATCGAAATCGATCCCGCGCGCCCACGCCACCCGCTTGAAAATCTCCACATAAGCGCTGGGCGTGGGCGGTTCAACCCGCGCGCGATAACCCATGCGCCGCAGGAAAGCTTCGTCAACC
>JACCYN010000151.1 GCA_013696465.1 Pyrinomonadaceae bacterium | reverse complement strand
ACTGCAAGTTCCGGCTTTCTCGAATCGAATGCGCGTCATCGGCGTTGATCTTCCCGGACACGGCCGAAGCGACAAGCCGCAGGTCGCTTACACGCAAGATTTATTTGCGCGCTCGATTGACGTTGTGCTGCGAGATGCGAAGGTGAAGCGCGCGACACTCGTCGGGCATAGCATGGGCGCGCCCGTCGTGCGACAATTTTATCGCCTTCATCCTGAGAAGACGCGCGCCCTCGTTTTAGTTGACGGCGCGCTGCGATTGATCGCTCCGCGCGCAGCAATGGAAGGCTTTTTCGCTCCGTTGAAAGGAGCACAGTATGGAGCGGCGATGAGCAGAATGGTTGACGCGCTCTTAGGCGAACGGATGCCGTCCCAACTTAAAGCGCAAAGCCGCGCCGCGATGCTTTCGACGCCGCAGCACGTCGCCGTCAGCGCGGGCGAGGGAATGCTCGAAGAAGCGATCTACAAACTCGATTCGATCAATGTTCCCACGCTCGCTGTCTTCGCCCGTTCACCTGCTTGGCCGCTGGACAACGAAAAGTTTTATCGGAGTCTGGCGTCGGATTTAGATTATCAAATGTGGGACGGAGTCGGACATTTCCTGATGATGGAGAAGCCGCAAAAATTCAACGAAACGTTGATAGCTTTCCTCGTGCGAAATAAAATCGCCTTGCACACCATCCCTGCTCGCAATCGCGTGATTATAGTCAACTAAAATTTCTTCGCGTTATGCTTTTTTGCCCGAAATGCGGTCGTCAATATCCGCCGGACTTGCTGGAATGCCCGGAGGACGGCACGCGCTTACAAGCCGGTGCGACCGTCGCGGGTAGGACAACTTCCGATCCTTTGATCGGTCGCGTGCTTGATGATAAGTACCGACTTGATGGGCGTCTCGGGGAAGGCGGGATGGGCGCTGTTTACCGCGCCACCCACTTGCTGATTGATCGCCCCGTCGCCGTCAAAGTTTTGAATCATCGTTTTGTGACGGACGAGGCGGCGCGCGAGCGTTTCCGGCGTGAGGCGCGCGCGGCCGGGCGTCTGCGTCACACAAACGCGGTCGCCGTCACGGACTTCGGGCAGACGGCGGACGACACCGTTTACATCGTGATGGAGTTGCTTGAGGGCAGGAGTTTGCGCGAGTTGCTTGCGCTCGAAGCTCCGCTTGATGCGGCGCGCGCCACATCCGTCATGTTGCAAGTGGCGGCGGCGGTCGCCGCCGCGCACGAAAGTGGCATCATCCACCGCGATCTCAAGCCGGGCAACATCTTCATCGTGCAACGCCCGCACGCGCCGCCTGTCGTTAAAGTTCTTGACTTCGGCATCGCCAAACTGATGACTGATAACACGGACGGCGCGGATAAATTGCATACGTTGACGGAAGCCAACTCGATGATCGGCACGCCGCGCTATATGTCGCCCGAACAATGCGACGGCGCGCTCTTAACGCCCGCCTCTGATGTTTACAGCCTCGGTATTATCTTCTACGAAATGCTGACGGGCACGACTCCTTTTACCGGCCCCAGTCCGCTCGCCGTCGCGCTCAAGCATTCGTCCGAAGCGCCGCGACCTCCGCGCGAGATTAACAATTCAATTCCCCAGTCGCTCGAAACGGTTGTGCTTCTCGCGCTCGAAAAGAATGCGGCAGCGCGCCCGACGGACGCCGGGGCGTTTCGCCGCGAACTCCACGAAAGGGCGGAACAACTCGGTCTTGAACACGCCGCCGGTTTTAGCCAGCCGACGATGGAGATGCTGCGCGATGCGGGCACGCAAACGCCGTCGGGTCGTCTCGTGATTGACATCGAACGCCTGCGCGAAGCGCGCGCGGGTGGTGCGACAACGCAGAACGTCAGCCACGCAGCAGATACCGTAGAGGAGCGCGTTCAAAGAACGTTGGGTTTACCTGAAGCCGCTCCGCCCCGCTTGCCCGCGTCGCGTCTTGACATACCGATCAATGCTCGTCCAAAACAAACTCACTGGTGGCGCAATCCGGCTGTGCTTGGCGGCATCGCATTAACGGTTGCGCTACTCGCTGTGTTAATAACTTTGTCTTGGCGTTCGTCGTATGCGCCATCGGCAACGATTGATGCCGATGAATCAACGGGGCGCGCCGTTGCGCCCTCCGGCTCTCCGCCGCGCGCGGGCGACGCGCCGCGTGAACCGAAATCAGCCGCCGAGTTTTACGAACGCGGCGCATACTATTTCTCCCGGCGCGACTTCGACCGGGCGCAGCTTGACTATGAAAAGGCGTTGGAGTTGCAACCGGAGTTTCCGGCAGCGCACAATCGTCTTGGGCGCGCGCTGCTCGCCAAAGGAAGATTCACGGAAGCGATCAAAGAATTCCGCAAAGCAATCGAAGAACGCCAAGGCAATTATCCGGCGGCGCAGTACAATCTCGGTTTCACGTTGCAGCAACAGGGCGACGCCTTCAACGCTTTGAACGCTTACAACGAAGCGATTAACAGCGCGGGTGTCACCTACCCGGACGCTTATTATCAAAGCGGATTATTGTTGCTCAGTCTCAAACGCTACAGCGAATCCGCGGATGCGCTCCGGCGCGCCATTGAGCAGAACGGCGGGCGCGACCCCGACGCCCATTTTGCCCTTGGCGTCGCGTTGATTAAAGAGAGGAAAGTTGACGAAGCGGAGCGGGCGTTTCGCGCGGCCGTTGATCAGCGCGCTGGCAACTTTGCCGAAGCGCACTACAATCTCGGCCTGCTTTATGAGGAGAACGACCGTCCCGCCGACGCGCTCCGCGAATACGAAATTTATTTGCAACAACAGCCCGATGCATTCAACCGCCGCTTGGTGGAAGATAATCTCAGGCGTCTGCGTCGTCGTGCAACGGCGGATTCGTAAAACGACTTTCACCTTGTTTTTGAAAACGTAAAGGCGAACGAAGTTAAATGGGCGAAGAAGAAAAAGCGATGCGTGCTTTTCAAATTGGAAACGCGACTTTTGGCGACGGACGATTAACTGTGATCGCTGGCCCCTGCGTCGTCGAGTCGCGCGAGCATTCTTTAATGATTGCGCGCGAATGCGCAGCGAGCGCGCGCCGCGTCGGTCTTGACTACGTTTTCAAAGCGTCGTTTGATAAAGCCAATCGCTCGTCGCACACAAGCTTTCGCGGGCGCGGGCTAGAATACGGATTAGAAGTTTTGCGCGAAGTGAAAGAAACGCTCGGCGTGCCGGTGTTAACTGACGTGCATGACGTGGCGCAGGTCGAGCGAGTTGCGGAAGTTGTTGACGTATTGCAGATACCCGCGTTTCTTTCGCGGCAGACTGACTTGATCGAGGCGGCGGCGCGCACCGGAAGGGCGGTGAACGTCAAGAAGGGACAGTTTCTCGCGCCGATGGATGCGCGCAACATCGTCGAGAAAGCGCGCCACGCCGGATGCGAAAAGCTGTTGCTCACCGAGCGCGGCGCGTCGTTCGGCTACAACAATCTCGTGGTTGATATGCGCTCGTTTCCGATTATGCGGGGGCTCGGCGCGCCCGTCGTGTTTGACGTGACGCACTCTTTGCAACTGCCGGGCGGATTGGGAAATGCAACTGGCGGGCAACCTGAATTCATCGAACCGCTGGCGCGCGCCGGAGTCGCCTGCGGGGTTGACGCCGTGTTTCTCGAAGTTCATGAGCGACCGGCTGAAGCTCTCTCCGACGGCGCAAACGCGCTTCCGCTTCACCGTTTTGAATCTTTAATCGAAATTTTGCGCAACATTCACGAAGTCGCCGCGAGAGGGAGTGGGGCGGGCGATGGATTCAAAGCAGATCGAAATTCAACCGCAAAATAATTCTTAGTCGTCGTTTTGTTCATGAGAATACTAATCGCTTTTTTCCTAGTTGTTTTGTCCGCCGTTTCCCTTGCACACGCCCAAGATGAATCACGCGCGGCGTGGCAGGTGACGCGCTTCGACATCACGGCGCGCTTGCCCGCCGACGCGAGCGCAGATCGTAATTTGACGGTGCGTGCCGTGATCGCCGGGCGCAACGTCGGCGGCGCGAGCGGGCGCACGTTCACCGTGCGACTTAATCCGGCGGCCGATGTTCGCGCGGCAAGCGCAAATGACGCGACGGCGACGTTTACCAAACGCGACGACGCGCGCGCCAAACTCCAGCAGATAACGATCAATCTTCCTGCTGCGGTTGCGCCGCGAGGGGAGACGACCGTGGCGCTCGAATACCGCTTGCCCGTCGAGAAGAACAACGGGCTAATGACTCTCTCACCCGAAGGCTCGCAATTCCTGCCGCCCGCCTTCTGGTATCCGACGCCTAACACGCCGTTCACCACGCGCGGGGCAGATGCCGCGCCGTTTCGTTTAACGGTGACGACTGCTAACGGCGAAAATGTTTTGTCGTCAGGACGAATGAACGGAGGGACGTTTGAGCAAACATTGAATGCGCAACCTTTCTTCGTCACGGGCGCGTGGGATGCGGTCAACGGTGAAGGCGAAGCGCGCAACATCAGCGTGCACCTTCTGCAAGGCGCGCCGGGAGATGAACGACGCCGCGCCGATGAACTCATCAAACTTGCGGCCGCCGCGCGCGCTTACTTCGCCGGATTGTTTGGTACAACTCCTGACGCACCCGTGCGATTGATCGCCGTGCGGCGCGGCGGAGGTTTTGATGACGCGGGCGCAATTCTTCTTGACGCTTCCGCATTCCGTCGTTCAAAGCTTGACGCGGCGGCTGCGTTGAGCATCTCCGACGCGATGGCGCGTTTGTGGATTGGCGGCGCTAGCGTGGTGCGCGGCGAAGGCGCGAGCGTGCTGCGCGAAGGACTCGTGCGGCATCTCTCAATCGGCTTTCTCGAACGGCAGTTTGGGGCGGAAGCGGCTGCATCTGAACGCTTGCGCCAGCGCATCGTCTACGCGACGATTGCGAAGCGCGACATTGCGCTCAGAGAAAGCACGCCGCTCCTTGATACGCATTTCGCTTCCGCCCTCAATAAGGGCGCGCTCGTGTGGTCGTTGGTCGAGCGCGCGACGGGGCGTGATGCGTTCATTGCCGCGTTGCGGAGTGGGTTGAAGCCGGAGAACGCTTTAACGCTTGCGGGAATGCGCGCCGCGCTCGTTGAACGTGGAGACGCGGATTTCAAAACTACGCTTGATTATCTTTTCGATCAGCCGACGAACATGGATTTGCTTGTCGGGTTGCCGCAGGCGCGTGCTGGCGGCGAGTGGGGGGCGGCGTTGCGCAACACGGGTTCGGCGGACGCGACGGCGAACGTATTGGCTGTGACCGAACGCGGCGAGCGACTTAACGTGACAATTAAAATTCCGGCGCGTGATTTCGCCGAAGCGCGATTTCGCACGACGGCGCGCATCGTGCGCGTCGAAGTTGACCCGGAAAAACTCTACCCGCAAATTGACTACGGGAACGACACCGCGCCGGATGCGCGCTCCGTTGATGAAGCGCTTGCGGACGCGCGCACATCTTTTTCGCGTGGAGATTTCGCGGGAGCCGAGCGCGCGGCGCGCGAAGCTTTGGCAACCGCTCCAGTCGCGCAGGAAGCGCGCATCCTTGCGGCGCGCGCGGCCTTAGGGGCGAACAAATTGGACGAAGCGGAAAAAGATTTTCGCCGCGCGCTTGACGACCGCCTCCCGACCGCTGCCACGCTCGCATGGGGCAATATCGGGCTTGGCGAAATCGCTTTGCGCCGGAATCAAGCGGCGGAAGCCGTCAAGCGTTTCGACGAAGCGGCGCGCGCTGATGCCGAATACGCTTCGACTCTGGAAGCGCGCCTCAAAAGAATCCGCGCCGAATCGCTCGCCGCGAGCGCGCCCGCGATTGACGAATCCTCAAAAACCTTTATCGCCTCAATTGACCAAGCAATACGCGGCGGAAGGAAAGCCGATCTCGACCGTCTGATCACCCCTGGCGAACTCGTTGACTTCTCGAAGGGCATCATCGGCAGTCAGCCGCAAGCGTGGCAGACGCGCGTGTTGCGCACAGAAGCGACGAGCGGCAACCGGCTGCTCGCTGATGTTGAGATCACGGCGCGCATTCTCGATCAAGATCAAAAGGGAACAAGCGTGCTCGTCTTGACCCGCGTGGGCGGGAATTGGAAATTGACGGATGTGCAGCTCTTCGAGGTTCGATGACGGCGAGGCAAGAGTTACATGATCTCCGCGCCCGCGCATCGCGCGTCAAGTTGCTCTTGATGGATTGCGACGGCGTATTGACGGACGGGCGCATTGAACTGATCGCAAGCGGCGACGAGCAGAAAAGCTTTCACACGCGCGATGGTCACGGATTAGTGCTGCTGCATCGCGCCGGACTGCGTTCAGGCATCATCTCAGGTCGCAGTTCAAAACTCGTCGAGCGACGGGCGCAAGAGCTAGGAATCACTTACGTGCGTCAAGGCACGTGGAACAAGATCGAAGACTTCCGCGAGGTGTTGGCGGAGGCAGACGTTAAAGAATCCGAAGTCGCTTTCGTCGGCGACGACGTAACGGACATTCCGTTGATGCGACGTTCGGAGTTAGCCGTCGCGGTCGCCGACGCGGTTGAAGAGACGCGCGCCGTTGCGCATTTCGTCACGGGTCTTCCGGGCGGCTTCGGCGCGGTGCGTGAAGTCACGGATTTAATTCTCAAAGCGCAGGGAAGGTGGAGCGAACTGATGCGCCGCTACACGGAAGAATAGAGATCATAAAAGCAGCCGCAATGAATCTGTCGGCAATCTCGCAGATGAATTTGTTTGTTGAAAGCAACGATGAGTCGGATCGAGGAACGTGAGATGGAGAAGGTGAACATCAAGGAAAAGTTCGCGCTCTTCGACGAATATTGGAGTCCAAAGATCGCTGGTGAGTTAAACGCTCAGCACGTCAAGCTGGTGAAGTTTCAAGGGGAGTTCGTCTGGCACCACCACGAAAGCGAAGACGAACTGTTTCTCGTCATGAAGGGGCGTTTTCGCATGGACTTTCGTGATCGCGCCGTGTGGATTGAAGAAGATGAGTTCATCATTGTCCCGCGCGGAGTCGAGCACCGCCCGTTCGCCGAGGATGAGGTGCACGTGCTGTTGTTCGAGCCAGCAGGTACGCTCAACACGGGCAACGTGCGAAATGAGTTAACCACGCAAGCGCATGAAATCTAGCGGCGGAATCGTGCTTAAACGGCGCGGTTTATTAACGGCAATCAATTCAAATTGTTAATGGCTTCGGGGAAATAATCTGATGAATGAAGTTCAGCCTGCGATCTTATTTGTGGACGACACGGCCGACACGCGCGAACTGATCGAGTTCAGCCTGCGGCAAGACGGCTTTCAAGTGACGACGGCGCAGACGGGCGACGACGGCCTCGCGCTCGCGCAGGCAAATTCCTATGCCCTTATCATTTTAGACATCGGTTTACCTGACCGGGACGGTCTCGAACTCTGCCGCGAGATTCGCCGCTTCGACGACCAGACGCCCATTTTGCTTTACACCGCCTTCGCCGATCTACTCGACCGCGAGGAAGCGAAGACGGCGGGCGCGCAAGGTTGCCTGCGCAAACCTGAAGACACCGCGCGCCTCGCATCCGTTATCCATTCACTAATTGATCCGCAACACAACGGAGAGCGTCAAACATAGAATTGACACGCCGGACGAGAGAGAAGTATCTTCTGTCACAGTCGCAAATTCAATTCTCGCGCGCTCCGAGTAAGATGAGTTATTACCTACTTACTCCAAGCCTTGCCGGAAGAAGATGCACGAGTAGCTCAATGGTAGAGCATCGGCTTCCCAAGCCGGGGGTTGCGGGTTCGATCCCCGTCTCGTGCTTACCTCTTATTAACTGAAAGTTGCGAGTTCAGTTCTCGCTGCTCGCTCCAATAAAATCATTAGCCGAACCTCGTTCGTTAAGCTGAATCCCACCGCGTGCTACAATAATTTGAGATTCTTTGTTGACAGCGTTAACGCACAAGGAGGAACAGACTATGGCGAAAGAATCAGGCTTCACCATCATGTGCCCGTGTTGCGAGGCAAGGCTTATTGTTGACCGCGAGACAGGGGCGATCATCTCACACGAGGAGAAGCAGAAGCCCATCGCGTCGTTCGAGGAGATGGCGCGCGGCATGGAGAAACAGAAACAGGTGCGCGATCAACTCTTCGCGCAAGAACTCAGCTCGCAGAAGGATCGTGAACGGTTGCTGGAAGAGAAATTCCGCGAGGCGATGAAGCGCGCCGACAAAACGAAGGACGAACCTTACCGCAATCCGCTCGATATAGATTGAAACTTAGAATCGCTCAGGCGCGCTTCTAACTGCGCTCGTAAAAGCTAAGCGACGAATCGCCTTGCCGCACGATGCGCCAACGCCGTAAGCACCCGTAAGAATCTTTCAATTCGTTTTTGTGATGATGCTCCGCGATCACAACGCCTCCCGCGCACAGCAGCTTCGCGTCAGTTGCGCCGACGGTTGATAGCGTCGGCGCGTAATCGTTCATGTAAGGCGGATCGAAAAAGATCACGTCCCAACCCGCATCCCCACGCGCTTGCGCCCGACGCAAGAATTCAGCCGCCTCGCCCATCACCACTTCAGTTTCATCCTCCGGCACGCCGCACAGATCGAGATTGGCTTCTACAAGTCCGCACATTTTCCGCGACCGATCAACAAAGGTGACGAACCGCGCGCCGCGCGACGCGGCTTCAACCCCGACCGCGCCCGAACCCGCGCACAGATCGAGAAAGCGCGTCCCCTCAATACGCGGCGCGAGGATGTTGAAAAGCGTTTCGCGCAAGCGGTCGGAAGTCGGGCGCACCCCCATTGACGGTGGGCTTTTCAGGTTGCGCCCACGATATTGCCCGGCAATTATTCGCACACTTTTAACTTGGATATTGTATGAAGGGTATTGCGTTATCGCGTCCTTTAGACGTTTAACCAACGGTCGCTAAACCGAAGCGTGCATCTCCTTGCACGCGCTCGATCATGCGCGAGGTTTCGCGCGTGCGACGCTTCGCGGAAAGATAATGCTCGGCGGCGCGGCGCGCTTCTTCTAACATCTCGATGTCGCGCACGAGATTGCCGACGCGAAACGTGGGCACGCCCGATTGCCGCGTGCCCATCACTTCGCCGGGGCCGCGTATCTCCAAATCTTTTTCAGCGATGCGGAAGCCGTCGGATGTTTCTTCCATAATGCCGAGCCGCTCGCGCGCGACGGAAGTTTGTTTGTCGGAGGCGAGAAGCACGCAGAAACTTTTTTCCGCCCCGCGCCCCACGCGCCCGCGCAATTGGTGGAGCTGCGAAAGTCCGAAACGCTCGGCGTGTTCGATGACCATCACGGAGGCGTTCGCTACGTCAACGCCGACTTCGACCACGGTCGTCGCCACGAGAATTTGAATCTCGCCCGCGGTGAAGCGGCGCATCACGTCGTCCTTCTCCGCCGTTTTCATCTTGCCGTGGATCAGTCCGATGGTGAAAGTCGGAAAGATGCGGTCGCGCAGGTGTTCGTACATGCGCGTCGCGTCTTTCAAGTCCATCTTCTCCGATTCTTCGACGAGCGGGTAGACGACGTAAGCTTGACGCCCTTGCCGCACCTCGCGTTCGACTCCTTTATAAATTCCGCCGCGCTGATCTTCGCCGCACACAACGGTTTTAACGGGCGTGCGTCCAGGCGGCAGTTCGTCAATCACGGAAACATCCAAGTCGCCGTAAACGGTCATCGCAAGGCTACGCGGGATGGGCGTCGCGGTCATCACGAGCACGTCGGGGTTGAAGCCGCGTTCGCGCAGAGCGGCGCGTTGCAGCACGCCGAAGCGGTGTTGTTCATCAATAACGACGAGACCGAGTTTTTGAAATTGCACCGCTTCTTGGATGAGCGCGTGCGTGCCGACGCAAAGGTGAATCTCGCCCTCTGCGACCTGCGCGTGAATCTTCCGCTTCTCGCTTTGGCGTAAGCTGCCTTTTAACAATTCAACGCGGTAGGGCGTCGTTACGAGCATCCGTTTGATGTTGCGCGCGTGTTGCTCGGCGAGAATCTCGGTCGGAGCCATCAAGACGGTTTGATAACCGTTCTCCATCGCCGCGAGCATCGCTTCAATGGCGACGACGGTTTTTCCGCTTCCGACATCACCTTGCAGCAAACGGTTCATCGGTGCGTCAGACTGCATGTCGTCGAGAATGCGACGGACGGCGCGTTCCTGCGCGTTCGTTAGGGTGAAGGGAAGCACAGACTGCATCCGCTCGCGCACACGCTCGTTGATCTCAATGATCGCGCCCTTCGGTTCTTTCACGCGTGCGTCGCGACGCAGGGCGAGGGCGAAAGCGACCCAGAAGAATTCTTCAAAGATAAGTCGCAAGTGTGCGGGGCTGCGCGCCGTTTCATAGAGCTTGAGCGGCGCGTCTTCAGTCGGGAAATGGATGCGGCGTAAAGCTTCATGGCGGTCGATCAAGTTTTGACGTTGGATCAACTCGACGGGCAGCGTCTCTTCAATCGAAGCGTTGTCAAGGCGCGCCAGCACATGGTGCATAATCTCGCGCAGACGCTTTGTGCGAAACTCGCCGAGCTTGCGGTAGACGGGCACGCGACGCCCGACGTGAATCGCGGCGAGCGTCGGATCATCCGCTTCTTCATCTCCGTCGCTTTCGGGATTAGAGATAATCGTAACGCTCGCTTCCGTCGCTGTGCTTTCGTTTTCTTGCGTTTCTTCCTCTTCAGCTAAACGGAGCAAGGCGTGTTCGGGTGGCGTAAAAGTGCCTGGAAGCATCTCCAATTCATCGGGCTTGTTGAGGCGCAGGGCGAAGGTGTTGCGGCGCGCGTCCCATTCCCATCTTCCGTAAGCGATGAAGCGCACGTTGCGCACGAATCTCTGGCGATTGTAAGCGACGATGCGGTTCGCCTGACGACCGGAGACGAACCACCAGACGACGACGGGCTTACCTGTGCGTTCCACGTCGCCCGCCGTGATCTCGAAGATGAATAGCGGCGGTTGCCGCGGGCCGCGATTCTTCCCGACTTGGAAGCCGCCCGCGACGCGCACATAAAGTTCGAGGGAAACTTCCGCGCCGTCTTGCAAGTCGCTGATGCGCGCCAGATTCGAGCGATCCTCGTAGCGCATCGGCAAGTAATTCAGTAAATCTTCAATCGTCGCTTCGCCCGGGTCGTGCTTGCCCCACAGAACGGCGAGCGCGGAAGCGAGACGCTTCGCGGAAGCGTCTCCGAATCGCGGAATACGAGCTTGCGAAAGCGAAGCGACAGGCGTCGTGAGCGAGAGGGAAGGCATGAAAGAAACGATGAATGATGAACGCGGAACGATGAACTATAAGGCAAAAGCTAAAGGCAAAACTTCTTGTTCTTTATTTAGCCGCCGTCGAGTCTCACTTCATCATTCATCGTTCCGCATTCATCGTTTAATTGTTGGACGTGGAACAGAATTGATCGAAAGCTTGACTTAGTTCGCTGGCGATCTCGGTGGCGGTGCGACCTTCGATCTGGTGGCGCTCCATCATGTAGACGGGTTTGCCGTTTTTCATCAAGGCGATTGACGGGGAAGACGGACGGTAGCCGGTGAAATAGCCACGCGCCTTTTCGGTCGCCTCGATGTCGGCTCCGGCGAAAACCGTGATCATGCGCGCGGGTCGCGCCTCGTTGTTTTGCAGCGCAAGCGCGATGCCGGGACGCGCCTTTCCCGCCGCGCAGCCGCAGATGGAATTAACAACGACGAGCACCGTGTCGTTCGCGTTGTCGAGCGCGTCGGTGACTTGCTGGGGGGTTTTAGTTTCCTCCATGCCGAGTCGTGCGAGTTCTTCACGCATCGGGCGAATCATTATTTCAGGGTATGGCATAAATCTATTTCTCCTTCAAACGAAAATTATTCGTCTATCTTAACACGAGGAATGTTTAATGAGCAGCGAGCGGCCGCAGGCGGTAAACGCGCGTTTAGCTTTTAGCGTTTAATCTCTTCAACCGTGATGCGGCGCGCATCATCCCCGTCCTCTTCAAACAAAACTCGCCAGACGGGTGCGGGCAGCGGATAATCGCCCATCCGCTCCGCCCATTCGATGATGATCACGCCGCTTTCGTCGGCAAGCAACTCTTCGATGTCAACAGCGTGCGCGGCCGCAAAGCCTTCCTCCAGACGGTAAAGATCAATGTGATAAAAGTTCAGGCGACCTTGATAGTTGTTTACAAGCGTAAAGGTCGGGCTGGTGACTTCCTCCGGTTCGATTCTGAGCGCGCTCGCCACGCCTTTCGTGAACGTCGTTTTGCCCGCGCCAAGCCCGCCGTTAAGCAGCACAATCTCGCCGCCTTTAAGTTGCGCGCCGAAGGAACGTCCATAGTTGAACGTCTCTTCAGGAGCGTTTGAGAGCCAGACGCGCGGAGAATCTTTAGCGCCATGTGAATCTTGCGAAGAGTCGGAAGTCTCGGAAGTCATGGCGCTTCTCCCTCCGGGTCGAGTTGGCGAAACGCTTCGCTTAAAGATTCACGAACGTCGGAAGCAATCATCGCGCGCATACCATACTTTTGTGCGGCGATGTCGCCCGCCACGCCGCCGACGTAGAGGGCGGCGAGCACGGCGGCGAGCGCGTCTGATTTCTCACTTGTTAAACCGAAAGTTTGCGCGATGAAACTTGTGATGATGCCGGTTAGCGTGTCGCCTGCGCCCGCCGTGCCGAGTCCGGCGTTGCCCGTCGGGTTGACGAAAACCCTGCCGTCGGGGGCGGCAATCAGCGTGCGCTCGCCTTTGAGAACGAGAATAATTTCGTGTTTCGTCGCAAAGTCGCGCGCAGCCGACACGCGATCCGCAGTCAATGCTTCCGCTTCATTCTTCGATCCTAACAAACGTCGCATCTCACCTTCGTGCGGTGTGAGAATGAGCGGGTGTTCGGCGGAGCCGCGCAGCTCTTCGGGCCACGGCGCGAGAGCGTTCAGCGCATCAGCATCAAGTACAACGGGCGTGCGGCGATGTTCGACGAGACGGCGCACCAGCGAGC
>JACCYN010000150.1 GCA_013696465.1 Pyrinomonadaceae bacterium | reverse complement strand
GACGAAATAACCGACGGAGCTTTCCGGCGGCTCGCGCGAAAGTGCGAACTCGATTTGCTGTACCGCGTGGCGCGCGCCGACAGTTTGGGGCGCAACGCCGATTGGATTCCGCGTGAAAAGTGGTATGGGGCGGAAGCGCAGGAGTGGTTTATCAATCGCGCGCGCGAACTGTCGGTTGAGCAAGCGCCGCCCGCGAGGATTTTGATGGGTCGGCATCTGCTGGAAATGGGCTGGACGCCTTCGCCGCGCGTAGGCAAAGCGTTAGACTACGTTTACGAACTTCAGTTGGACGGGCGCGTGCAGACGCTCGAAGAAGCGAAACGCGCGGCGCAAGAGTTTGATTCTCAGTAGACGGAAGGTAACTTTCGGCGTCTACACGGTTTGAGAATTGATAGCTGACGAATTATCCTCGCCCCATGAAAACATTCATCCGGGAGTCAGCAAATGCAGTTCTCATTGTTCTTGGCATCCTTTCGGCGGGCATGGGGCTAAAGGGTTTTCTGCTATCAAGCCGGTTTATTGATGGCGGCGTAACGGGTGTTTCCATGCTGCTTGCAGATGTGTCAGGAAGGCCATTGGCGATCATACTACCAATCCTTAACCTACCATTTATCGCGCTCGGTTACCGTCAGATAGGCAAGAAGTTTGCGCTTAAAAGCGTGTTGGCGATTGCCGGTCTGTCCGTGTGTCTCGCTACGATCAAGTATCCTGATGTAACGCCCGACTTACTTCTGACCGCCGTATTTGGCGGCTTCTTTATCGGAGCAGGAATCGGACTTGCGATGCGCGGCGGCGCAGTTTTAGATGGAACGGAGATCGCGGCGTTGCTCATCAGTCGGAACAGCCATCTGTTGCGCGTCGGCGATGTAATTCTCATCCTGAACATCTTTATCTTCTCTGCCGCCGCCTTCTTTCTCAGCATCGAAACGGCTCTCTACTCGATACTCACATACTTTGCGGCGTCGAAGACAATTGATTTTCTGCTTCACGGCATTGAGGAATATACCGCCATCACCATCATCTCAGACAAGAGCGAAGAAATAAGAGGAGAGATTGTGCGCGCTTTGAATCGCGGCGTGACCGTGTACAAAGGTCGCGGCGGTGCGTCCGACGCGGAGCAAGACATTCTGTATTGTGTCGTGACGCGATTGGAAATCGGAAGTGTCAAGGACGTGGTAAAGGATTTAGACGAAGCGGCGTTCATCACGATTCACCCATTAGCTGATGTTGAAGGAGGCAGAATCAAGAAACTTGCTTTGCATTGAAGACGCGCGGAACAAGCAATTGCAAAACGACTCCCTAACCGCTCCACTTTTGTGCAGCATCCGAATCGAGGCGTTATGTGGCTTTGTGCTCAGGTTTGGTACGACGCTTAACTTTCGTGCGGGAGCGGCCGTAGTGTAGAATATTTGCGAGTTGATTCCATACCACACAAAAGAAAAGTTTTCATTCAGTGTTTATAAGGAAGAGGACGCATGATTGATTTTGAGTTAACCGAAGACCATGAAGCCATCCGCCAGACGGTGCGCGATTTTGCAATGAAGGAAGTCGCGCCGCGTATCAAGGAGTTGGACGAGCGGCAAGAATTTGATCGTTCGATCTTGGACAAAATGGCGGAGCTTAATTTGCTCGGCGTCTGCATCCCGGAAGAATACGGCGGCGCGGGCTTCGATTACGTTTCGCTCGGACTCGTCTGCGAAGAACTCGAAGCCGTTGACACATTCATGCGCGTGATCATGTCGGTGCATACGGGTTTGAATAGCTTGACGCTTTATGCGTGGGGCACAGAAGAACAGAAGCGTAAGTATCTCGTGCCGCAGGCGAAGGGCGAGAAGATTGCGACGTATGGACTGACGGAGGCAGGCGCGGGATCGGATGTGGTCGGCGCGCGCTCAACCGGCAGGCGCGAAGCGGACGAGTATGTTCTCAACGGCGAGAAGATGTGGATCAGTCTCGGCGACGTGGCCGATAATTTTCTCTTCTTCTGCTGGACGGATGAGGAGAAGCGCAAAGCCCGCGATCACACGGGGATGTCGTGCTTCATCGTCGAGCGCGGCATGAAAGGTTTTTCATCAGGCACGATTCACGGCAAGATGGGCATTCGCGCGGGCAACACCGGATACTTTTCTTTGCAAGACGTGCGTGTGCCAAAAGAGAATCTTGTCGGCGAGGAAGGCGAAGGATTTAAGATCGCCATGTTCGCTCTTGAGCAGGGACGCTACACCGTCGCTGCGGGCGCGACCGGACTCATCCGCGCCTCACGCGATGCGTCAGTCGCTTACGCGAATGAACGCGAAACCTTCGGCACGAAGATCGCCAATCACCAGCTCGTCAAACAAAAGATCGCCGAGATGGAAGCCGATTATCAGATGTCGCATTTGCTGTGGCTGCGCGCAGGCTACTTAAAGAACGCCGGAAAGTTGAACGCGAAGGAAACTTCGCTCGCCAAGTGGCAGGCGACCGTCCGCTCCGAGAAAGCGGCTTCGATGGCGATTGAAGTTCACGGCGCAAACGGTTACTCGAACGATTACCCAGTCGAACGCTACCTGCGCAACTGCAAAGCGGCCGTGATCTACGAAGGCACGCGCGACATCCACACACTGATGCAAGCGGACTGGGCTTTAGGGTTTAAGAAAGAGAAGACGGCGCGCAAAACGCTTCCGCTGTACCAAGCC
>JACCYN010000221.1 GCA_013696465.1 Pyrinomonadaceae bacterium | reverse complement strand
CGAATGCGCCGCTCGAAGTTGAGTTCGAGCGGCGCATTCGCGTTTACCGTTTTGAGCGGACGAATTGTTGAGCGATCTTTTTACTGATCTCTGGGGCGTTCGATCCCCTGTTGCATCCCGCCCCTTTCAGGCACGTCCATTCTGGGTGAACGCGGAACATCAGGTGAAGTCATCGCCGGATTGTTTCTGATCGGCGCAGAGGGATTGTTTGCAGTTGCGCCGCCGGGGACAGCACCGCCACTACTGCCGCCGACGATCACGTTACCGCTCGGTCTACCGCCTGAATACGGGTAATAGCTGTAACCGAAGGGACTGTAGTAGCCAAAGCCGTAAGGCGAAGTTAAATCCGAGTAGAAAGGCAAGAAGCCGTAGCAACGCAGCGTCGGGTTATAAACCCAGAGTCCGAGCCGCCCGTAGCGAAACAGATCGTTGGCATTAAAGCTCGCTAGAACTCGGCTGAGATCGCGGCTGCGGGCGAGTTTGTGATTGCTCGCTAAAAGGGTCGAGGCGCGTTCGCGGCTCCAAAGATCGAGCGCATCCTTGTTCTTGCCCTCAAACTTTGCGACTTCAGAACTTGCGCCACTGCCGCCGACTGTAATCATCTTACCGGCCTTCACCATCACGCCCGCGCCGTTGCCAACCAACGCTCTGCCTCTGCGCACGAAAACTTCAGTGGCGTTTGCGGCGGCGACCGCGTTGATGCGATAAAGTCCGCTTTTGACGAGCATCACGCTTGTTTGCGGAGCGGCGATTTCGATTCTCTGCTCGTCGTCAATGCTCGCTTCAATGACGAGGCTTCCGGCACTCAACTCGACCTGCGGGCGCTCGACGGATGAGCTGACCAACTTAAACTCACTCGATTCGCCGACGCGCGCGAAAGAACCCGGATTGAGCAGCACTTCGACGCGGCCGTTCGATCCGGTTTTCACTCGGTCTCCGGCCTCCAGACGCTCTTCGACGGTGAGCGTCTTCCATGTTGAGGAAGAAGCGTCGTGACGAAGCACCGTCACCGAGCCGGAAACAAAATTGATTTGACCGGCTTTAGCTGAAATAACGTATTCGCTGCGATTTTGCCCCGAAGCGTTTACCACCGCGCAAACCAAGGCGAGCAGCAAGAAGAACAGACTTCCGCCGTGAAGCTTTCGCGCCCTTTTCATTTCACAACTCCTTTTTCTTCGCTTACAAAAACGGACGATGTTGGTGGACGCGCCGATTATCTACCAGATCGAAGCTTAACGCAAAGAATTTTCGAGGGCGGCGAGCACATCGGCGTCCGCGCCGCGAATAATGATGACGGTGTCGCCCGCGCGTCTAACGAGCGTCGAGCGTTTGGCGGTGCGCCAGACGACTTGCGCTTTGTCTTCGCTCACGTCTCTGCTTTCGCCCTCGGAGTTGCGCTTGAGTGCGTTGTAGGCGTTGAAAAACTCCGCCGCTTCATCAGATTTATCCCACACGGTTTTCCAGACGAAGAGCGGCGCACTGCTGCCGTTCGCGCGCTCGAACAAATACGCGCGGTCGCCGCCCCATCCAGCGGCGGCGCGCACGGCTTCTTTCGCGGACAAAT
The DNA here is from genome assembly GCA_013696465.1 of Pyrinomonadaceae bacterium. GTDB lineage: Bacteria > Acidobacteriota > Blastocatellia > Pyrinomonadales > Pyrinomonadaceae > JACCYN01. Next base: position 12,110 of record JACCYN010000221.1, on the reverse strand, counting down.
TTGCCATCAACAATCCGCGCACGCCCGTTTCGCCGAGCGGCGAGGAAGCGACGCTGCGCCATCCGTCGGCGGAGAAACTCGCTTCGTCGAGTTGGACATCGCGCGGCTGGGCGTCGGGCGCGTTTGCTAAAAACTTTTCGGGATGAAGAATCTGCTCGGCGGATTGCGGCGGACGACGGAACAGATCATCAACGCCGCGCTCACCGCGGGCGCGCCTGACTGCTTCGACGAAGCGCGTGCCGTCGCGGTAGCGAAAAATAAACGTCTCGGTCAGAAGCGGCGGAAAAAGTCGCCCAACTTCCTGTCGGTACTCTACGAACCGGTCGTCTTCCGCCCGTGCGATCTCGTCAAGCGATTTGCGCTCCCACGCTCCCGCAGTATCCACGCGCCGTTGCACACCGACCGCATCCCCCTCAACGACGGCGAACATCGCCTCCGTGCGGTCGAAGCTGTAGGGGCGCGCGAGCAGCAGATTCAATAAATCGAAATGCTGATCTTGCAGGGCGTGAACAAACTCGTGCGTCAGCAACGAATCGTTGCGGTTTTTGTCCGTTAAGAGCAACACCTGTTTGTCGAGCGGCGAGTAGGTGGCGTTGGCTGAGACGGCAGTAAAACTTGCGGCGAGCGTTGCAAGGTCGGTGCCTTCCGGCAACATACCCCCGGCGATCCCCAAACGACTTAACACGCGCAAGTCGTTGCCGCCCAAAACTTCAGCCATTTCGCGCGAGCGTGTGCCGTACTCCCAACCGGAAAGCTCCGTCATCCCGACATCGGAATCCCACGCGAGTTCGCGCGTCGTCGCGGCAGCAGTCGCCGCACGCACGCGAAGTTCTTGCAATTCGGGTGAAAGCGGGCGGACGGGCAAAGGCGGTAAAGTGCGCACAGCGGGCAGCGCGGCGGCCGGATACGCGCCCGCACCGCCGCCACGCCGCCCAGCGCGCTTATTGTTACAACCCGCCGCAAACAACACGGAAGCGATTAAAATAATTATAATTATATAACGTCGGTTCTTAAGCATAAGAAGTTTTAGACGCTCAAACCCGTCTTTGCGATGCCGCAATGAAAGGCAAAAGGTAAAAGGCAAAAGTGAAGAGAGGAGTTCTCTTGTCCGCAGTTTTGCCTTTTACCTTTTGCCTTTTTACTTCAGACGGTAGCCGCGACGGCCACGCACGACGAGGTTCGGGCGTTGCGGCACGGTGACGCGAATTGCGCGAAAGCGATTGTCGCGCGCTTTGTTCGTCGGCAAGTAGGTGAAGGTGTAGACCGTGCCGATGTCTGCAACGACGCGCTCGTAGATGCCCGCTAAATCCTCAAGTCGTTCGACTTCATAAAAGACGCCGCCGCCCGCTTCAGCCAAACTTTTCATGCGCTCGTAGGCTGTATCAATTGTTTCGGGCTGTACATCTTCAGGACTGAAAGCTTCGTACTCGGTGTTGAGCCACAAACTATAGAGTACGCCGTCAAGCTCTTCGGTGCGATGAAGCATGTCCGCGTAGGAAATGCTTGAGCCGTCGCCGCGCACGTTCGGCAGTGAACTATCAAGTCCGTCGCTCATCAAGATAACGGCGCTGCGCCGCACCTTTGTGGAATCTCTTTCGATTAAATCCAACGCGAAATTCAATCCGTCGTAAAGCTTTGTGCTTCCTTGCGGCTGCTCCATCGCGGCGATGCGCTGCCGCAAACTCACGCGGTCAGTCGTGAGAGGCGAAACAACAATGGGCGAATTGGCGAAAGCGACGACGGCGATGCGATCTTGCGGGCGGGCGGCGCGGACAAAACGCAGCGCGGCGGTGCGAATGAGATTCACCACGTCTCGCGTCGAGCCGGATAGATCAATGAGCAGCACGAGATCAAACGGCGCGGAGGATGACTCGAAACTTCTGATCGCTTGCTCCGCTCCGTCTTCATAAATTTTGATATCGCTCTCGGCGAGTCCTACGACGCCGCGCCCGCTCGCGCGATCAACGACGCTCATGTTAAGCGTCACGAGATCGGTTTCGATGCGAATCACGTCGTCTTCGTCAACTTCTTCGGGCGGCGGCGAAGGCGCGGCAACGGACGGAGCAGGTGTCGGCGTTGCCTGCGGAAGAGTAGAGGCAGATGGTTGTTCGCGGCTTGTTGACGCAACGTCATTGTTATTTTCGGACGCGAGGGGGGCGAGCATGATCTGTCCGCTCACAGACGTAAGGCGCACAGGTTTGTTTCCCTCGCCAAGTCGCTTTTGCAATGTTCTCCGGCGCGGCTGTCGTTCGTTTTCATTCAACGTCGAGACGACTTGCCCCTGACGCGACTGCGCCGTTACAAGGGCGTCCGCGTCGGCGGGCACTTCCAAACGCACGTCGCCCGTCGTAGTCTGCGCCGCGAGGCTCTGGGGCAAGCCGCGCATTAGGATTTCGCCTTTGGTCGTCGTAATTTGAAGGCGCGCGAAGGGAGGTACGCGGAGTTTCAAATTCACCGCCCGCGCGCGACGTGTGCTCCGCCCGGTCAGGACGCTAACTGTCAGCAGTTGAGGCGTTCTCTCGATGCGCACGGGCGGCTCGCGCTTCGTTCCGGCGACAAATTCGAGCGAGACATAATTCTCATCCCACATCTCGATTGTGACGCTGCCCCTTAAATTCTCGACGCGCAGGCGGGCGTTGCGCGGCAGATCGAAGCGTAAAGCTGCATCGTCTTTTTGCGCCCTCGCGTGCGGCGATAGCGCGACGACGACACAAAAAAGCGGGAGCGCAGCGCAGAAGTAGCAAATTATAAGCGTCACTCTTTTCATTGTGAACCCGCCTCTGCTCTGCCGCCGCATGGTAATCGAAATTTATCGCGTCATCATCGCTCGATCATGTCAAGCAGCGATTCGTCTTCGTGCTTCGGCGCAATCCGTTCCGGCGCAATCGGCGGCGATGGCGGCGCGGCGGCCGCGTGGTCGGCGAGGCGCAGTTGCAGGTTGTTGGCGTTGGTCGCGTAAGTCAACGCTTCGTCTTTGCCCACCGTTCCTTCGCGCACTAACTTTTCCAACAAGCTGTCGAAAGTTTGCATCCCGTCGAGTTCGCCTTGCTCCATCGCGTCCACAAGCGATCTGCCTTCCGCTTCGCCCTGCTCGATGTACTGCCGCGTGCGCTGAGTTGATTTTAGGATTTCGACGGCGGCGACGCGACCTTTGCCGTCAGAGCGCGGCAGCAGTCGCTGCGATATGATAAACCGAAACGTCTGCGCGATGCGCGTGCGGATCGCGCTTTCCTCGTTTTTCGGAAACACGCCGATAATGCGATCAACGGTTTTTGAAGCGTCAATCGTGTGCAGGGTGGACATCACGAGGTGTCCCGTTTCGGCGGCTTCCAATGCCACTTCAATCGTTTCGCGGTCGCGCATTTCGCCGACGAGAATCACCTTCGGAGCTTGACGCAGGGCGGCGCGCAGGGCGAGCGCGAAATTCGGCGTGTCGGAATGGAGTTCGCGTTGATGCACCGTGGAATTCTTGTGCGCGTGGAGGAATTCAATCGGGTCTTCGATGGTGATGATGTGATAGTGCTTCGTCTCGTTGATTAAATCAATGATCGCGGCGAGCGTGGAACTTTTGCCGCTCCCCGTCGGGCCCGTGACGAGTACGATGCCGTTTTTGATGTCAACGATTTCGCGCAACACTTCGGGCAAGTTGAAATCGTCGAAGCGCGGCGGGCGCGGCGGAATCACGCGCATCACGATGGCGTGCGTGCCGCGCTGCATAAAGATGTTAACGCGAAAACGGGCGAGTCCGGGCGCGCTGAAGGAAACATCGGCCGAGCCGTTTTTCTCCAAGCATTCAGCCGCCTGCTGTTGAGTTCCGATAATGGCTTTGGCGATCCCGGCCGTGTGCGCGGGTGTTAACTTTTCAAGTCCGGGCACGTTGATGCCCTGAAGTTTGCTGACTAATTCTATTTGCGGCGGACGGCCGGGCGAGAAAATAAGATCGCTTACTTTGTCCGAAACGGACAACATGCGTTGCAGAACGTTGAGGAAATTCGGCGGCTGAGGAGCGTTCGCCCCTGAAGTTGTCGGTGCGCTTGACGGCATTGCCGGTATTTGCGGTGTATTCATCTTTTACTTATGAAGTGGCTGGCGAGCTTAGAGGTGATTACGTGACAGAAAAATAAAACGCGGATTCAAACCAACCGCGTTGCCTTAAGCGTACATCAAAGTAAATGTTAAAGCGAGCATTTTGTTTTTACCGCTCGCCGAGACGGCCGCTCTTGAAGGAAGAGGTGGAGGAAAAAATGGCAACATACCGAGACCCCGTGCGCGTCTTTGCTCCGCTTGAAGTTGTCGAGCGTTTACTGGAAATTCGCGCCGACTTCGGCTACAGGGCTGCGCTTTTCGTTCGCTCGTCGGACGATCTTGCGATCTACCTTGATGCTTACGGTTTCGACGTTTATGCTTTCTCCGAAGCTGAAGCCACTTTCCAATTCGGCAAATACCGCGCCGCTTGCGCGCCCGGCGGCAACCATGCACATAACTCGGCGGCGGCTCATTAAAGATTAACTTTTCAAAGAAGATTGGCGTTATAAAAAACGGAGGGCGATACTGGCGTCCTCCGTTTTTTGTTTTCTACAAAACCCGCACGACCACAAACGTGATGTCGTCGGTCGCGCCGCGCCCACCCGTCCATTCAAGCACGTCTTCGTAAATGAAATCGATCATTTCCCTCGCCGTTTTCATTCTTCCCTCGCGCACGATCATCTCCAAACGCTCGCGCCCATATTCCTCTCCTTCGGGCGAAGTCGCCTCCGTCGCGCCGTCCGTGTAGAGCACGAGCGTCTGCCCCGCTTCAAGCGGCAGGTAATACTCGTAATAACGCGCGCCCTTAAACATGCCGAGCGGCAGTTCGCCGCGCTCGATGAAACGCCCGTTGCCCGCCGCGTCAATTAAAAGCGGCGGGTTGTGTCCGGCGTTGGCGTACGCAAGCGTTTTGTTCGTTGCATCGAGCACGCCGTAAAACGCCGTCACGTATTGATGATTCTCGATTGACTCCCACAGCAGGTAATTCACCTTTGACATCGAGATGTTCGCCGCATAACCGATGTGGATCGCGGCGCGCAGAGAGGCGCGCAGGAACGCCATCAGTAACGCGGCGGGCACGCCTTTGCCGGAAACGTCGGCGATCACCAATCCGATCTGGTCTTCATAGATTTGGACGAAATCATAGTAATCGCCGGAAACCTCTTCGGTCGGAAAGTTGTAGGCGCTGATGTCGAAGCCTTCCAACGCGGGGTCGCGCGGCGGAAAAAGCGAAAGTTGCACGGTGCGCGCGACTTCAAGTTGCGCTTCGAGCCGTTTCTTTTCAACGAGTTGCTCATGCAGCATCGCCTTCTCGATGATGATCGCCACCTGCGACGCGAGTAGCATCAAGACTTGCAGATCGTCTTCCGTGTATCGATTTAATTCGTCCGATTCGAGATCGAAGACGCCGATCACTTCGTCGTTCGAGATGACGGGGGCGACCATTTCGGAGCGCGTCCGCTCGCGCGCGTTGACGTAGCGCGGATCGGTTCGCACGTCCGGCGAGATCACCGCCTCGCCTGTCTGCGCCACGTAGCCGATGATTCCCTCGCCCGCCTTCAAGCGCAACTCTGTCAACTCGGCGATGTCGTAGCCGCGCACGATCTCCGAGCGGAAAACATTAAAGCCTTCTCTTTCGTCTTCCGCCCCGTCGTCGCCCGCACGCTTCACCTTCGGCTCGATAATGTAAATTCCGGCCGCGTCGTAAGGCAGAAGCGATCCGAGCGTGTCAATAACGAGCGTGAGCACTTCTTCGACGTTGAGCGAGCGGCTGATCTTCTTCGTGATGTCGAGAAGCAGGCGCAACTTATCAACGACGCTCAGTTCAGTCGCCGATGACACCGCCGCTTCTTTCGTTCCGTCAACCATATCCAATTCCAACCACAAACTTCCCGCGCGCTGCGCGAATCTCAACCGCCGCGATTATACGCGCATCTGAAAGAACGATAAACGGTGCGGAGTAGGAAGTCAGGAGACGAAATGAAAGTAGAAATGCTTTTATTCTGACTTTTGACTCCTGACCTCTATCTCCCTCTTCTCCATCGCCGCTTCCGTCAGCAGAGCGAATTCGAGCGCTGCGGACGGCCGGTGACGAAAAAACTCATTCACGTCGCCCGACAACTGAAGGCAAGCGACCTCCATCTTGCGCGATACGAACATTTCACGATAACGTCGCGCCGCGCGCCTTCCCGCTTCGTCCGGGTCGAGCGCGAGACAGATTTGAAAACGCGCCAATTTCGGCAACCAGTCTTCGCGCAGTCCGCCTGCCCCGACCAGCCCGACCGCCGCAAACCCGTGCGCCGCGAGCGTCAGCGTATCCGTGAAACCTTCGACAAGGTAAACAATCGAATTGCTCGCAAGTTTTGCGAGCGCGTCAACGTTGTAGAGCGCGGGCACGCCGCCGCGCAAGTTATGCCAGCGCGGTTCGACTCCTGCGGCCGTCGTCCGCGCCTGCATATAGATAACGCGGTTTTCGACGACAAAAGGGAACAGCAGGCGGTGACGGTAAAACGTTAAATGCTCGCGCGAATTAAATAAACCGCTTCGCTGCAACTCATCGAGCGCAAAACTCTCATTCATGCGCCGCATTATGCGGCGGTAAGCGCGGCGCGGGTAATAAGTGATCCCGGCGCGCTTTATAGTTCTGCTGTCAATACCGCGCCTTTGAAGGTAGTTGATGCCTTCCGCTTGCTCTTCCTCGCGGCACACTTCCAGAAACATTTCGCACACGCGACCCATTCGCTCCGCATCGAGCGGTTCATATGTTTGACCCGATTGCTGTGTTGCTTCCGCATCTGGCGCGGCGCGAAACCTGAGCGGCAGTTGTTTTGAGGAATCTTCGATGCGGAGTTCGCGGGCGAGATCGTTGATCGCGCGGCCGAACGAAACATCGTGCATCAACTCGTAGAAACGAAAAACGTCGCCGCCCTCGTCGCGCGAGAAGCAATGAAACAATCCGCGTCCAAGATCAATGGAGAGACTCGGATTTCCGCGCCCCGAATGATTGTGCGAAGGAACGGGGCAGAGAGCTTGGAAGCGCGCTTGCGAGGCTTGCTCGTTCGCGGGGCGGCAATAGCGAAGATAGAACGAGCGGTAATCAATGCGCTCTTTGATTTCATCGCGCAAACGTCGCAACCGCTCGCGTCCTTCGTCACTTTGCTGCATACCTTTTCCAAACTCTACTTCACTGAATTTTACCTTTCTTCTCTTGCCGCCCTCTGTATTCCGACCACAAACGCGACACCTTCATGCGGTATTCGACGAGTTCGCGGCTGACGTTGAAGTGGCGTGCGATCTCGATTGACGTTTTTCCCGCGCGAACAAAACGGCGCAGAGCGGCGTAAGGGACGAGCGCGGACGCGCCGACGGCGTAAGCGGCTTCTTCGTCCGCTTCATTGTAATCGCGGGCGGCGAGTTTGCCGCGTCCGTTGTCTGAGACAATGTTAAGGCGGTTGGCGCGATGGCCGAGAAAGACGTGGCAGATTTCTTCCATCAACGTCGCGTTGTTGCGCTGCGCGCCGTGTCGCGGGTTGAGGATAATGACGCGCCAGCCGTTCGGGAGCGGGCGCGAGCAAGTGCCGCCCGACCACGCATCCGAGCCTGCGCCCAAGAGATGTTCGCGCGTCTCTGCGGAGAGACCATTGATCTGCTCGAAATCCACGACCATCAGGCGGGCGTATTGAGCGAGCGCAAACGGGTCGAGCGGTTCGTCGTCGCGGCCGAGTCCGGCGAAGTCACGCAAGCCCATCGCGCGCAGTTCATACTGCCTGCCTTTATAAGTCGGCGGAAAACGGGTTTCGTCCACGAAGAAGATTATACGCGCTCCGGCGGGTTGTTTCACTCCTTCGATAGGCGAGGCGGGAAGCGAAACGCTCGATGCGAAACTTGGATTTACAATTGAATACACGATGACCGCGCCGCCCGTTGCGAGAAGCGCGGTCATGCAATTTCCAATTTCAACAATCGGCTGTCTGAATTTTGCAGACGCGGTTAACGTCGCTTGCGGTTGCGCGCGTCGGAACCGGGATGACTAAACTGCGCGTAGGCGACGCGGAATAACTCGGAAAGCGCCTTCGCCGTGTCGGCCGTCAGATTGCGGTCGGCGCGCAAGTGCGCCTCGACAATATCCGGCATCGCTTCCTGCGGAAAATAGACAACCGGTGCGCCTTCATCTCCGTCCTCGCGGCGACCCGCACCACCCATAATGCGCTCCATCGGCACGTTGAGCCACGCGGTGAGACGCGCGATGTTGTCGGCGTCCGGCTTGCCCGTGCCGTTTTCAATGCGCGACAAGGTGGACGCGGAGACGCCCGTTTCATCGGCGACATCACGGAGACTCAATCCCGTCTCCTCACGCTTGCGGCGAATCGCACGCCCAAGTTCATCAGTATTTACTAAGCTTTTAGCATCTCGAACCATAACAATCTCTCCTCGGAGAGTGCTTCAATTCCCCTCAAATGAGGGGACACACCCTCTCAACGCCCCAGAACATAGCACAAGAAAATCTCAGATGCAATACTGTGTTTTATGCTTGCAACAAAATAATTCTTCTGGTACACTGTTTCACGGATGAAACAGATTGTTCGTGCGTTGCATGGGCGAACAAGTTAAACGGGCGGGTTTGAGGAGACGAGAAGTGAGCGACTACATCTGGGAGACGGTTGACAATCTATTTAAGACGATGCACCAGCAGAGCCGCCGCGTTGACGAATTGGAAGCTCGCGTCGTCGAACTTGAGCAGCGTTTAAGCGAGCGCGCTTCCGCTGCCCAGCCGAAGGAGCGCGTGACGAACCACGATTTCATTTCGGTCGAGCGCGCCGCGTAAAAGATTTGTATCTAGCTTTGGAGGAGAACAATGGCAACAGCGACAACAACAACCACCGACAAGAAAGCGATTATGCGCGACAAACGCGCGCAAGGGATCGCCGCGATGGGTTTAGTCACACGCGCGGGCGACCGCTTTCAAGTGCAGACGCCTTCTCTTCGCGGACGGCGCGCGAGCTATGAAGTGTGGCGCGACGACGCAGGGCGGGTGCGTTGCTCTTGCCTCGAATTTGAAGAGGGAGCGGCCTCAGATGCCAGCTACCGTTGCGAACACGTCCTCGCCGTCAAGCACTCGCTCGCGGCGAAGAATTCGGAAGCTGTGACAAAACAGCAACCCGCGCCGAAAGCCGCCATCTCGTTGAAGACGGCGGCGAATAAAGAAGCTGATCCGGCGTCGAACGTCGCCGTGGTCACGCCTGACACTAACACTCGTAGCGCATCCGAGAAGTTTGTCGGCGAAAGTCCGGCAAGCTTCGGACGGAAGCAGAACGAAAACGAAGAAACGGCGGTTGAGAGCAAACCTTTCGCCGACGTTTCCAACATCCGTTCGCTTGCGAACACAAAACACGAAGAGGAACAGAACATGAAGAAGCAACACACAAGCCAGACAATCGCCGAACCGGAGACGAACAATTACGGTTACGACGAAAATGACAACGACGCGGAAAACTTCGTGGCGACTGATGAGGCGGTCGGCGCAGTCGTGCCGCTCGCTTTCACAAACACGCTGCGCACTCTGCGCCAGCCCGTCGATCCCAAGCTCGTCAAAACGCGCGAGGGCTGGACGGATCGTCAAGGTAACAAGCACATGGTCGAATACGTCGAGTGGCACACGGTCGCCGACATTCTCGACCGCGTTCACCCCACATGGTCGCACGCCGTGAAGAACATCACGCAGATCGGCGACATGGTGGCCGTCACCGCCGCGATCACGATTGACAACGTGACGCGCGAAGGCGTCGGCACGGGAACGGCGGACAACGAGACGGGCATCAAGAAAGCGGAGCACGATGCGTTGAAGCGCGCGGGCGTAAAGTTTGGCATTGCGCGTGAACTCTACCAGCGCGAGACGGAAGTCATCGAGCACGAGGGCGGCGCGCCGCAGGCTGGAGAATTTCCGCGCGATCCGCTCGCCAAATCAATGAGCGATCTCGTCACGCCGAAGCAGCTCGGCATGATCCGCGCGCTCGCCCGCGAAGCGAACGTGGACGTTGAAGTTGAATGCCAGAGCGTTCTGCGCTGTCGCACCGATGAATTGTCGAAGCGCGCCGCCTCAAGCTTCATTGACCACCTGAAGAACTTGGGTCAGGAAGCGGCGGCAGCAACGGGCAGTATGCGTCGCGCGAGCTGACGAACAATTTGATTGTCATGGATAGCGAAAGCGGCGGCGCTGCTAAAGCCGTAGGTTTTCCGCGTCGCCCTTTCGCAAGGAGGTTTTAGAAAAATGACAACTGAAGAAATGATCGCAGAGCATACGAAGCCGATCTTGATGGAACTCGAATACGCCGATGAAGCGGAACGAGAAGTTTCCACTAACGATACGGGAACGATTGATGCTCAAGTTAAAAAACCCCGCTCCAAGAAAGAAGAGATCATCTTTCTTTACAGAGACGGCGTGACGGACGTGGCCGACATCGTGCGGCGAACGGGCGTGCGCCCTTCTTATGCGGCGCAGGTGCTGCAAACGGCAGGGTTGATTACCGGCTATTTCGACCTCTACACGACGACGGGACGGGAGCAGAACGTCTACACGCGATTCTTCCGCAACGTGCTGCAATTCAAAACGGTGGAAGCCGCGCGCCAGTCCGTCGAGCGAATTGGTCGCCTCTACAATTACTTCGAGCGTCTCGGCGACCGCGCCGGTCAACATCAGGCGATGGTCTTGGCTTTGACGGGCAAGAACCGCGCGCGTTGGAGCGGCAAAGCAGAAGAGGCGCAGATTTTCCACGAGTGGTTAGCCGCTCATTAGAAATTAACGTGAGCGTTATGCACACGCAAAGAACGAGCAAAGGGTAGGTCTAGGGCGAGCCTCGCAAGCTTTGAGAGGTGCTCGCCCTTTCTTTTTTCGCCTCGCTGGATTTGGACTCTGCAAGCCATAAAGGAGATTCTTACAATGAGCGCACAAGCACCCGCATACGCAATGGGAACTTTCTGCTGGAACGAACTCGCTTCCTCCGATGTCGAAGCCGCCAAACGTTTTTACACCGAACTTTTCGGTTGGAAACTGAAGGAGGGCGACGCTGGCACAATGAAGTATAACGAGATCGTCGTCGGCGAACGCGCCGTCGGCGGCATGTATCAGATGGGACCGGAATATGGCAACGCCCCGTCTCACTGGATGCCTTACGTGGCGGTCGAGGACGTTGACGAGACCGTGAAGCGCGTTGAAGCTCTGGGCGGTAAAGTGTGTGTGCCGCCGACCGACATTCCCAACACCGGGCGGTTCGCTGTCATCAACGATCCTTCGGGCGCGACCCTTTCAATACTCAAGTTAAGCGGCGCATAAATTTCCTTGTCTCTGTTCGTGAGTTTTCCGAAACCCGATCAGCCGCCTCGCGCAACCAGCAACAAGATTTCTAAAGACTAAGGAGGAGAATTTATGCCGCGAGTAATTCACTTTGAGATTCCGATGGACGAGCCGGAGCGCGCCGCGAAATTTTACGCGGAAGTTTTCGGCTGGCAGATACAGAAGTGGGACGGGCCGCAAGATTACTGGATGGCCAAGACCGGCGCAGACGCTCAGGCGGGCATCAACGGCGCATTGATGAAGCGCGCCGACTTTCCGAATTTCACTTCCGTGATCAATACGATTGACGTGCCGGACGTTGATGATTTTAGCCGGATGGTGTGGGAGCACGGCGGTAAAGTCGTGATGCCGAAGATCGCCATTCCCGGCGTCGGCTATTTCGCTTACTGTCAGGACACGGAGGGCAACACCTTCGGCATCATGCAGGACGATTCAACCGCGCACTAATTACCCTCGCATTAAAGCGCGCGGCGGGGCGGGAAGAATCGAAAGTTTTTAATGAACGATTGATGAATTGCTGATGTCGCTTCATTAAATCGAAAGGCAGAGCGAAGTTTTTATTTCGCGCTTTGCGGAAACGAGCGAAGGGTGGGTTCAAGCGGAGGGTGAGTGTTAATGGACGTAACGCTCACCCTTCGATTTTAGAGACGCACGTCGAACAGACGTTAGCAGATAATGGCAGAAGCTGTGCATGATTCTATACAGACGGAGCGTAGTAGATTTATAATTCTGG
>JACCYN010000218.1 GCA_013696465.1 Pyrinomonadaceae bacterium | reverse complement strand
TTCTTGCGTTCCGGGTAGCCCATCCAGATGCCCGTCACATACGTCGGCGTGTAGCCGATAAACCACACATCGGTGTGATCGTTGACCGTCCCTGTCTTGCCCGCCACCTGTACGCCGAGCGCACGCGCGCCCGCGGCCGTCGCGCCCGGCATCTCGACGGGGCCGCGCATAAGGTCAACCATTGTCAGGGCGACATATTCGCTCATCACCTTGTAAGTTGTTTTCTCCCACTCCTGCAAAACCGTGCCGTCGCGATCCATCACGCGGCGGATCAAATGCGGCTCGACTCTCACGCCCTTGTTCGGGAACGCCGAGTAAGCCGAGACCATTTGAATCAAAGGCACTTCGGTGGCGCCGAGCGCGGAAGGAAGGTAAGGCGCCATCGGCGCGGTGATGCCGAAGCGACGCACCATCTGCGAACCCGTCTGAATGCCGACCATATCGAGCAGATGGACGGCTTGAATATTTAAGGATTTGGCGAGTGCGACGTTCATCGGCACGTCGCCGCCGCCCACCGAGCCGTCGTAGTTGTGCGGCTGCCAATTGCCGCGACGGATCGGCGCGCCGCTCACGGTTGATTTCGGCGTCATTCCCCATTCAATCGCCGCCGTGTAGATGAACGGCTTAAAGGCCGAGCCAGTTTGACGGTAAGCTTGCGTGGCGGTGTTGAATTTGTCTCGGTTGCCGTCGTAGCCGCCGATCATCGCCACCACTTCGCCGTTGCGCGCGTTCAGGGAAAGCAGCGCACCCTGAATGCCGGGCACTTGCGCGAGTTCAACCTTGAGGCGGCGGTTCGCTTCATCCACCCCGACGATTTTAAACTCGGCGAGCATGCCGACCGTAAATTCCGATTTCGGTTGACGACCCGACCATCCCATATCCTTCGCCGTCACAATCGCCGTGAAGTTACCGAAGCGCACCGTCGCCTCGTTGCGCGCGGCGTTGATCCCCGTGACGAGTCCCGTCACATATGAGTTTGCTTCGTAGCGGTTGCCGTACCAATCCGAGTGCATGTAGGCGGCGAGTTGCTGCGGCGTGGTGGCGGGCGTCTCGCCGTTCGTCGCTTTCTGGTAAGCGGAGCGCCAGCCCGTATGCCCGCGATCATAGGTGCGGAGTCCGGCGCGCACGGCTTCGTAAGCTTGCTTCTGCGCGTCAATATTAACCGTCGAATAGACGACGAGGCCGCTCTGCGCCACGCGCGTCGTGAGTTGATCTTCGAGTTGCTGTCTGATCTCTTCGACAGGATAAACAAACTCACGCAGCGCCGTCGGCGGAATGTGATAAGCGGAATCGGCGAGTTTGATGGGGCGCGCTTTCGCGGCGTCCGCCTCTCCTTGCGAAACGAAATTGTTGTCGGCCATCAACTGCAACACGAGGTTGCGCCGTTCGCGCGCCGCTTCGGGGTTGAGCGTCGGCGAATACTGCGTGGTCGAACGCGGAATACCGGCGAGCAACGCGGCTTCGTCGAGCGTGAGGTCTTTCACTTCTTTGCCGAAGTAAGTCTGCGACGCGGCCTCGAAACCGTAGGCGCGCGCGCCGAGAAAAATCAGATTCACGTAGAGTTCCATAATCTGATTCTTCGTGTAGTAACGCTCGATCTGAAGCGCCATCACCCACTCGCTCATCTTGCGCGTGAGGGTTTGCTCGCGCGAGAGAAAGAGATTCTTGGCGAGTTGCTGCGTGAGAGTCGAGCCGCCCTGACGACTCCCCGTCCGCAAGTTTGTCCACACTGCGCCGACGATTCTAACGGGGTCAATGCCGACGTGATCGTAGAAGCGTGAATCCTCGACGGCGAGGATCGCGTTCTTCAACACGGGCGGAATCTGGTCGTAGCGAAGCGGCACACGCCGCTCTAAAGCGAACTCGCCGATTACCGTCTCGCCGTCGTCCGCCAAGACGCGCGTGATCTGACTCGGACGGTACGTCGCCAGAGAAGCCACTTCGTCGGCGGCGCGCGAATAATTCAATTCGTAGGCGACGACGATCCCGGTCAAGCCTCCGGCGCCAATCGCCAGACACAACACGGCGGGCAACCAAAGTCGGCGAAGCACGCTATGGCGCCGCTTCGCGTTTTTTGTCGGGATTGTTGATTGAGCGAATTTGCGTGAATCTCTGGCAGACATTTTAATAACTGATTCCTCTTTTGTGAGCCGACACTTGCGTGAGACGATTAACTAAAGTTGACTCGCTTCGTCCCGCAAAGGGTAGAAAGTCGGGCGAGCGCTCCGACCATAATTATACCCCAAAGTGAGTCGCGCGCGAACGTCTCTTTACTCCGCTTCACAAGCCTTGATAATCCTATTTTCGACGACTAAACCCTTTGTGCTCGCTTTCCTGCCGCCTTGACCGTTGGCGAACGATGCGCGTAGAATCCGCATCTGAACCTTTCGGGGGCGTTAGGTTTCGACAGGAGACTTGGACGCTGATTGGATGCATGTCGGGCTTACCTCTTTGCAGCTCGTTAAAAAGCACTGGGGAAAAACAACTGCCAATACAAATGAATTGGCCCTTGCTGCCTAATTAGGCTTTCGCAAGCGTCTCCGCCGCAAGTTGCTCATGCGCGCGGATGGAGATGTCACACGAGATGAGCTAGCCTGCCGTTCGTAATCAGGGGCAGCGGGCGAAGCAAAACTGGTTTAGCTGCAGAGGGGTCTTCGTCGTTTCACTTACCCGACGGCAGCGAACGCGGATGTAGAATCCAAAGGAGAAGCGACTAAGCATGTAGATTCCGTCCGCGCCGTTTCTTGGACGCGAGTTCGATTCTCGCCGCCTCCATTGAAGTAAACATTAAACGACTATGCAGATCATTTTCGCCTGCATGGTCGTTTTGTTTTTCAATGTCTTGTAAGTCTTATGTCCGGCGATTAAACGCGAGATGGACGCCATAAATCTTGTAATCTTTTCATCACGCTCCACGTTTGCAGAAAAGTCATCGCGCCCATGTAAGCGAAGCCGAAGCAGAAGAGCATCAAAAACGGGATCGTGCCCCACAGTTCCATGCGCGCGGCATAAGAGATGGCGAGCATGAAGTAAACGGCGGCGGCGAGTTCTAAGATCGGTAGCAGCCCGCGTCCGCCTTTGTACTTCTTGCGCTTCCACGTTTCATCCTTCCCGGCTTCAACCTTGTATTTCGGCGTGCGCACGAATTCGGTTTTGTGACCGAGCAGAGCTTCGAGCACGGCGCGGGCGTTTGAGAAGGCGAGTCCGATG
>JACCYN010000106.1 GCA_013696465.1 Pyrinomonadaceae bacterium | reverse complement strand
TCGTAGCAGGCTTGGCTTCGTCCCCACGCGGAGAACGGTTGCGATAAAGTTTCGATCAATCCGTCGGGCGGAAGCAGACGTGATTGGATGCGGCGGGCAAGAGCGAGTTCGGTCGAGAGCAGCTCGGCGCGCAACGAAGCGGCCACGAGTTGTTCGCGGTGAACGGCGACCGCAGCGAGCAAGGCGAAGGATTCGAGGTAAGCGAGGTCGTGCTGCGAAAACAATCCGTCGCGCTTGTTGATCGCTTGAACTGCGCCAAGCAACTCGCCGTCAGGTTTGCGCAAAGCGACGCAGAGCATCGCGCGCGTGCGAAAGCTAATGCGCTTGTCGGTCGCCGCGTCGAAGCGCGGGTCGGCGTGAGCGTCGTCGAGCAGCACGCTCTCGCCTGTTTCGGCGACGTGCCCCGCGACGCCTACGCCGCGCTCCAAAACGATCTCAACGGGAGCGGAGCCGGTCATCTGCCGCGCGTGGAGTTTCGACGTGCGTTCGTCGCGTAAGAAAACTGTTGCGCGCTCGCAATTGAGTTGTTGTGAGACGAGCGTAAGAATGGTTTGCAGAATGTCGTCCAACCCGGAGGCGAGATTGAGCGCGCGGCTCGCGGCGACGAGCGCCTCAAGACGCTCAAGGCGCACCTCGACGGGCAGATCATTAAGACGCACGGTGACGCTGCTGCTCGACATGAAGTTTCTCCTTTAACGCATCCTTCGGGCGGGAGAATCCTATCATCTCTCGGCGGGAAGCCGGAAAATGATTCGCAAGCGCGGGCGGGCAATTCGTGGCGGAGAATCTTCAAGCGCAGTTATTACTGTGCATCGTTATTCGCCTTCACGAAGAGTTTGATCCTCTCGCCGATTTCATCGCGCACGCGCCGGAACATGGCGAGTTGCAAAGCTTCGTCGCCTTCGGCGGCGGCCGGATCGTCGAAGCTCCAGTGAATGCGCCGCGTGTCGCCGGGGAAGACGGGGCACCGCTCGTTCGCGTTGTCGCAAACCGTAATCACATAATCGAACGCTTGCCCGGCGAATTCATCCGCTGACTTGGAGCGATGGCCTGAAATGTCAATGCTGATTTCGCGCATCACTGCGACGGCTTGCGGGCGCACGAAACTAGGTTCGACGCCCGCGCTGAAAACTTCGTAAAACTCTCCGCCTTCGCGCCGCAACAACCCTTCAGCCATCTGGCTGCGCGCCGAATTTCCGGTGCATAAAATCAACACTCGCTTTCTCATTTCCCCTCTTCCTTTCCGTCATGCGGAACAACCACCGCTTCCGCATTCTCCTCAAGCGACGGGACGAGCCAGCGAAAGAGCGCGGTGGCCGCTCCCGCGCCCGCGAGTTGTGCGACGACGAAGGGCGGCGCGTCCGCCGGACGAATCCCTGCGAACGTGTCGCTCATCGTGCGGGCGAGCGTCACCGCCGGATTTGCAAACGAGGTTGCCGAGGTGAACCAGTAGGCGGACGTGATGTAAGCGGCGACGGCGAAAGGCACAGCCGAAGAGCGCAAACGCGCGCAGCCCCACACGACGCTCAACAACCCGAACGTCGCTACAAACTCGCTGAAGAGTTGCGACGCGCCGTGCCGCCCGTGCCGCGAAACGCAGAACGCGGGAAGATCAAACATCACGTTTGCCGTCGCCACGCCCGCGAATGCGCCGACGATTTGCGCTGCAAGATAAACGGGTATTTCGCGCCAACCGAGTCCGCCTTGCGAAGCGTCGGCGAGCGTCACCGCCGGGTTGAAGTGTGCACCCGAAATTCGGCCGAAAGTTAAAATCAAAGCGACGAGCACCGCGCCCGTCGCAACGCTGTTGGCGAGGAGCGCGACCGCGATGTTGCCGCCCGCGAGGCGCTCGCCCATGATACCTGAGCCGACGACCGCCGCGAGCAACATCGCCGTGCCGACAGCTTCGGCGAGGACGCGACGCGCCAGATTCGTGCGTCTTGTCATCGCCTTAGCAGCACACCGGCACGCCACAACAGCCTTCGGTTGAAGCGGGGTTCGCCTCCGCCTTAACCGCGAACACCTTCACGCTCGCCGCATAGTCGTTAACATTGTAACGGCGCAGCAAATCGGCTAAACCTTCGTGTAATTCTTTGTCTGTCGCAACTTGCGGCGCGCAACAACCGGAAGACGCGAGCGGCAACGCGGTTGACGATGCAGAAGACGAAATTGAGACGGGCGCGGAAGTCGCGTCAACTTCCGCCATCGCGGGCGAGCAGCAGCCCGCTTGATTCTCGACCTTCGCGTAAGCGTTCAAGTCCGCGCCGCTGTCAACGACTTCGACGTGTGAGAACCCGGCGTCAAGCAAACCTTGCCGGTATTCTTCAATCGAGATCGCCCCGGCGATGCAGCCGACGTAAGCCATTAAGTCGTCACCGAGTTCAGCGGGCAACTCCTGCTTGAGCGCGATGTCGCTCACCGCCAGCCGCCCGCCCGGTTTTAGCACGCGCGCGATCTCACGGAAGACCGCAGGCTTATCAGGCGCGAGGTTAATGACGCAGTTACTGACCACGCAGTCAACCGTTTCGTCTTCGAGCGGCAGCCTGTCAATCGTCGCGTGCTGAAATTCGACGTTCGCAGGCGCGCCTTCAGCCAAGCGTTTCGCGTGGTTGCGGCGGGCGAGGTCGATCATCTCCTCCGTCATGTCAATGCCGATGGCGCGCCCGCTTGCGCCGACCTTCGCAGCCGCCAAGAACACATCCAAGCCACCGCCCGAACCTAAATCCACCACCGTTTCACCTTCGCGTAAATTGGCGGTCGCCGTCGGGTTGCCGCACGACAAGCCCATATTGGCTTCCGCTGGAATCCCCCTCAACTCCTCCGGCGAGTAGCCGAACGCTTCCGCCACCGCACGCACGCCGTCGTGCTCGCCCGACAAACCGC
>JACCYN010000101.1 GCA_013696465.1 Pyrinomonadaceae bacterium | reverse complement strand
CATCAGACTATAACTAGAGGGCGGCGTTGGGCTTGGTGACGGAGTGGGCGTTGGCTGCGGCGTAGGTGTCGGCGTCGGTTGTGGAGTGGGTGTGGGAGTTGGCGTTGGCGACGGGCTTCCTCCAGTTGTGACGGTGACTTGCTCAAAGAACGACTTGTTCAGTCGTGTGTTATTAAAGGCGCAGACGATTAATCCGGCGTAAACGTCGCTGCCCATCGCAACCGTGTCTGTAACGACGAGCGTCCACGTCACTCTGTCGCCCGACGTATATCCTCTAAACTCATTACCGCTCCGCACCAGTTTTAACCAGTACGGCACACCGATTGAACTGCCTGCCGGAGTCAACACTGTTCCAGAACCCGGTTGCCTGCGTCGGTAAATTTCTACTTCTCCGGTCGAGGCTAAGTTAAGCGTAACGTGGCGCGCACCGGGAGTTAGATCCTCGCGGATCATAATGCCTGCTTTGCCATCTCCGCCGACGCCCGTATTCTCAACCCGCATCACACGCGCGACGATTTCGCCGTCGCCGTTCAAAGGTTGGTACGCATAATGAAACGAGTCTGCTTCGTCCCAAATCTGCGAGCCTGACCCCTGCACTTCGATGTTTCCGTTGTAGTTGTTGGCGCTGCCCGCAACACCCGTATTGCCGATGTCCCGATTCGTCCAAGGACTTTGCAGCGGTGACGGCGGCGGCGGGAAAGTTGAATTGGGAAAAGGCCGATATAGCGGATCGCCGAAATATAAAACGTGCCATCTTAACCAGTAAGTGTTTCTCAACAGCGCATCGCCGACATTCGCGCCTTCAAAAAGATTACGAAACACTCCGTCAACGCGTGGCAAACCTTCTAAATAAGGTTCGGCGACCGATCCGGCAGTGACCGTGATGCCGCGTTGAATTGCGTTCGCCGACCAGTTTTGGTCGCCGCGTGGATTCAACGCCGAGCCGCTATCAAGGTGAAAACCGATGGCTCCGTCGTTCCAACTAAATGCGTCGTTGTAATTATTCAGCCTGTACCAACCGGCATAGAGTGCGGCGTTATCGCACCTGAGCGGCGCGGGCGGCGTGCCAAATTCCGCATCATTGAAGTCTTCAGTAACAGGAAATCCTTTTTCGCGCGCAAACTCGGCCGCGCGGTAGATGTCCCAATCGCCCGCCATGTAGCCAGTGTCGGTTGCGTTGTAGCTGAGTGAGCCGCGATTGCGGTCGAAACAACCGCGCCCCGCCAAGCCGTTCGTTTCGGCGAAGATCGATTTGTCAACCATACCTTTGGCGAGCACGGCCGAAGGCGCGTCCAGTCGCCAAACCGAATAGACGGTTGACGCTCCCGCGCGATTGCGGTAATCGGCGAGCGAAACAAATGGTTGGTAACGGTTCGCTTTACTTTCCTGATCGACGTAGTAAGGATTAACGGCGAAGTCGGTTGCTGTGTGATCCCAGATGTCTGCGATCAATTGATCAACGGTGCTTCCGGCTTCGTCCTGAGTTTGGCGCACGGATGAAGCGCGCGTCCCTGCGCCGTTGTTCCACGAGGCGACGTTCACTCGCGGCGCGCCCGCCGCGCGGTAAGCTTCAACTTCCGTGATCCGGCTGTAGCCGTCGAGAGAATTATTGACGACCGCTCTGATGTGTGTCGTCGTCACAGCCGGGAATGTGATCGTCCGCCACACGCGATTGTTACCCGTGATTTGACCGCCGGGCAGGGTTGCCCAAGCCGCGCCGTTCCAATACTGCACGTCGAAGTCGGTGATGCCGTAGGAGCTAAAGGTCATGTCGGGCGTCGGCTCAACCGGGTTATTGTAGTCGTCTTGAAGTGTGAAGATGTTGATCTCGTTGATCGTCTCGGCACGCGCGAAAGCCACTTCAATCCAATCGGGATAAGCATTCGGTGTCGCATCGCTCCAACCTCCGCCGCCGCCCCAATAGCGTCCGGTGCGGTCTTCGTTGATAACCGAGTAGGTCGGGTAGTTGATTGAGATGGCGGGCGGCGGGTCTAAGACTTTGAACGGAGTGTTGTAGGTGAAGACGATATAGAGAATTTTATCTCGGCCGACGGAGTTGAGGCAGTTGGTGAGCGGCGCTTTGATCGCGCTGTTGTATTCCGCCCAGGAAATCTCGACGGTCGAAGACACGGCCACCCCGCACTTGTTCGCCGCCGGTATGTTGCGGCGCGCGATGTAGTGATCAGCCACTTCGATTGATTCGGCATCGTTCGAGTTGTAAATGACGAGCGCCCGTTCGTTCAGGGGCGTCGAAGCCTGCGCCGAAGCGGGCGGCGTCAACGAGAGCAGACAGTTAAACAGAACGGCGGTGGCGAGGAGCGGTAATCCGGCGAAACGCGCGCGACAAAGGGGAAACGGGCGCGGGCGGCGAGGCATAAATCTTTCTCCTTGGAGTGTAGAAGCTTCTATGAAAGAGTTAGGTTCGGCGGTCAACGACGCTCAAGTTTCAGGGATTACGGCTCCTCAATTTTAAGCGTGACTTCATTCGTCGGGAAAATAGAATCTATGCCCGCGCAGCAAAGGCTGTCAAGCAAAGCGGAATCGGAACACATGAAACTGGAGGCGAGCTAAGTGCGCGGACGAGGCGCGCGGGCGGGTCGCAATCGCGGCGGCGGCAGAAGAGCATGGGGCGCGGCCTGCGCGAATTTTACGTTTCGCGCGCCGCCTTTGCCCGTCTGATATCGCCCTGCCGCATAGAAAGTTAAAGTCGACGTTAGCAGATAAACTTAACTCATAAACCCAAGATTCGCCGTCGGGAAACGCCCGATGTTCGGGAAAACAACTGGCAGGTCGGTTTCTGCCACACCGTACCATGTGGCGAGCGTGGCGGCATACTGTTCGACCGAGGCGGTTGGTATCCACCGCCCGCGCGTGTCCGTGTCGTCGGGGCCGCCGAGTTGAAGCGTCGGGAACATTGTACCGTTCGGGCCGACGCCGCCGAAGAAGTCACCGCCGCGCACCGCGCCGCCCACGACAAAGTGGTGATTGCCCCACGCATGATCCGACCCCACGACGGTGTTGCCCGAACCGGCGGGCTGCAACGTGCGTCCGAAATCCGAGAGCGTGAAAGTCGTGACTTGATTTTCAACCGCGAGTTCGGCGGTCGCGGCGTGAAAAGCCTTCACCGCTTGGCTGAGTTGCGTGAGCAAACTGGCTTGCGTGTTGAGTTGATTCTGGTGTGTGTCGAAGCCCCCTAATTGGCAGAAGAAAATTTGCCGATTCAAGTTGAGTGACGGCGAAGTTTGGTTGTGCTTAATGACCTTGGCGATCTGCTTCAACTGGTTGCCGAGCGTCGTGTTCGGGAACACGGTCGTGAGCGTCGGGTCGGCGTCGAATTTGCGCCCCACGTCAACCGCCTGCTGCGTCGTGTCGCCGGTCGCGCGGACGAGCGAAGAGTCGCGGTCTATCGTCCGCAAATACTCCATCGAGTTTCTCCGCTCAACGTCTTCGGACGAAGAGTTGAAGCCGTTGAGCACGAGCACCTGATTGAGCGCGGTCGGCGCGGGCGCGATTGTGAGCGGGTGCTCGGTCTGTCCGCGTGTAAAGATGCCGCCCGAAAGGGAGGTGAGCATGGGGACGCCCGAAGCGGGAGCGCCGTAGAGATCGGCCATGCGCCCGCCCCAGCCGGAGCGACCCACGCGGTCGGCGATGGCCGTCTGCCACTGCGCAACTTGGTCTGAGTGTGAGAACAGTTGGTAGGGACGCGGGGCACCCGTTCGGTACTGATCTTTCGTGAGCGGCTGCACGAGCGGCCCGACGTTGCACACGACGGACAACTTCTGCTGCGACCAGAGGGTTTGCAGTTCCGGCAGATTCGGATGCAGCCCGAACGGACTGTTAAGCGAGAGCGGCGTGATCGGCAACAAATTCGCTTGCGGGATGGCGAGTCCCGACGCGCTCCGCGCCGCGGCGTAGGCGTTGTACTCGGTCGCGCTTGTGGGCACGATCATATTATTGCCGTCGTTGCCGCCCGCGAGAAAGACGCAGACCAGCGCCTTGTAGTCCGTCCCTTGCGCCAGCGCGTTGATCAAACCGAACCGCTCGACCCCGGCCGAAAACGCCGCCGCGCCGAGCGCGTAGCCGACGCAGGCGTACCCGGCGTGAAACAAAAATTCTCTGCGTGTCTGTTTCATCTTTCTCCCTCTACCTTTCCACTTGATACTGCGGCGAAGTGGCGACCAAGTACAGCCCCGTGCGCGCGCGCTTCAACGGATTCGAGCCGGGGACGGCCGACACCGCCCGGATGATGCTGTCGCGCATCTCGGCCGACATCGCGCCGTGCATGAGTAGATTGTTAAGCTCGTCAACGAGTCGCGGCGGATCGCCCGCGAGCGATTGCAGCGACGCGAGATTGAGCGACGTGCCCTGCGGCGCGTTCGTGCTCGTCGCAATGCCGGTGAACACAATCGTGTTCACGAAGTTGGCGCGCCGTAGCGCGGTCGAAGTCGAGAGCAGACCGAACTCAGGGCCGCGCACCCCATTCGTGCCGCGCACGACGGTCGTCGGCGAGAAGTAACTGAAAACTGACGGCGGGCGGAAGATGTCCATGCCCATCTCGGAACTTCGCGGGTTGAGGTAGCCGTCGCT
>JACCYN010000094.1 GCA_013696465.1 Pyrinomonadaceae bacterium | reverse complement strand
TTTGAATTCTGGACAAGCAAGCTGCGCGAGTATCTGGCGAACTGCGGCACGGCTGACAACGGGCAAGCGGTTGAGTGCCGCGCGCGGGCGAAAGCAAGTGTTTCGGAAGCCTTCTTCGTCTCGGTTGAATTTCAACAGACGGGTTATCTCATCTACCGCCTTTACATCACTGCTTTCGAGCCTACGGCGCGTCCGAGAGGTTTGCCGCGCTATGTCGAATTTATCCGCGATGCGCAACAGATCGGCAGTGGCGTCGTCATCAACCAAACGGGATGGGAAGCGAGACTGGAAAGTAACACGCAAACTTTCTTGCGCGAGTTTGTCGGTCGAAACGAATTTCTCGCTTCGTATCCTGAGACGATGACCGCCGGGCAATACATCACGGCGTTACTCACAAGGGCAGGGCTGCCGCAAGAGGGAGTCGAACGTCAAGCGGCGCTCAACGCTTACGGCGCAGGTGGAACGGACGGGCGCATACGCGCTCTGCGAAGCATCGCCGAGAGCAAGCGGCTGTTTCTCGCCGAGTTCAACAAAGCGTTCGTGTTGATGCAATACTTTGGATATCTGAGACGAAACCCAAATGAAGGGCAGGACACGGCCATCGGCTTTGCCGGTTACGACTTCTGGTTGAAGAAACTCAACGACACGAGCGGCGACACGACGCGGTTCAACACCATTGACGAACTGCTTGCGCCGACCAAGAGCGCGGGGATGGTCGAGGCGTTTGTCGTTACGGGCGAGTATCGCAGACGGTTCGGGCCGGAGTAGAAATAAAAATCTGATCACGCAACCTCAACAGCACGGGGGCGTAAAAACATTCTTTCGATTTGCTTACTCAGCCTAAACGAGTTGAGATCAGGTTTTGATGATTGTGGATGAAACAACGCGCGCCGCCTTTTAACGAGCTGCTGATCTTCCTCCTCTTCCTTGCGCTGACGTGCGCGATGACGTGGCCGTGGGCGATAAACTTGCGCGACGCGCTGCCCGATACCGGCGACCCATATTACAATTCGTGGATGCTCTGGTGGAATTATCATCAGACCTTCACCGATCCGCTCAACCTCTTCCACGCTAACATATTTTACCCTTACCGCTACACGCTCGCCTTCAGCGAACACGCTTACGGTTTGGCGTTAATCTTTTTTCCGCTGTTCGCCCTCGGCCTGCGCCCCATCACGGTGCACGGCGTGGCGATGCTCACGGGCTTTGCTTTCTCCGGCTACGGAGCGTTTCGACTTGCGCGCACGCTCAACCTTCCCGACGGCGCGGCGTGGCTTGTAGGCATCGCCTTCGCCTTCATCCCTTACCGCTTTCACCAAATCTCTCATTTGAATTACGTCTTCGCCGGGTGGATTCCGTTGCTGCTTGAAGCGTTGATTCTGTTTGCGCGCAGGCAGAGTTGGAAGCGCGCGGCGTGGCTCGGCGCGGCGTTTCTGATGAACGCGCTCACATGCGTCCACTGGTTGATTTTAACCGTAGTGCCGCTCCTCGCCTCAAGCGTATTTCTGATTGCTCATTACAAAATATGGCGCGACGTTCGCCTCTGGCTTCGCGGCGCGGTGTGCGTCGGCGTGGCGTCAATCCTTTTGTTGCCGTTTCTTGTGCCGTACCTGCGCGTCGCAAAACTTTATAACTTTGTGCGGAGCGCCGATGATGTCGCGTATCACTCGGTTCGTCCCGTTCACTGGTTGACGCCGGAACCACAGAATAAGATTTGGGGACGACTGGGATCGCGCGATGCGATTGCTGAAAAAGCTCTCTTTCCCGGATTGCTCATTCCGCTGCTCGCCCTCGCCGCTTTGCTGCTCGCAGTTTCACGAATAAGCGAAACGAAAAACGACGTTGCACCGGGCGAAACGGAAGCGCATTCAAACTCGAATCGGATCGCCGCGCACGAAAGCTTGATTGCAAACACACGCGCTCATCGCAACTTTGAGGTGCTCATGCTCGGCACACTCTGGGCGGTGATCGGATTCGCGGGTTCGTTCGGCATGAACTTCGCATTTCATCGTCTGCTGTTCGAGTTTGTGCCGCTCTTCAGGAGCATCCGCGTGCCCGCGCGGTGGGCGATGATCTGCTACCTCGGACTCGCCATCCTCGCGGGCGTCGGGGCGATGCGTTGCGTCGAAGTCGTCGCTCAACGACTTCCGGGAAGCACAAGCAAGCGGGTGGTTCTTTGTTACGCGCTGATCCTCATCGCTTTGCTTTTTGAACAGCGCACCGCGCCGCTTCAGTTGACACGCGGCGCGGTTGATCCCGACGCGGTTACGCTCAAACTCAAAGCGACGGAAATGCGCGGCGGCATCGTCGAACTCCCGGCGGGCGGTGTCGTCAATCCGCTTTACGTGCTGAGAGCTGCCGACCACGCGCGCCCGCTCGTCACCGGCTATTCAGGTTTCGTGCCGCCGATTGAAAACGACATCGAAATTATGACGCGGGCGCGCCCTGTGCCGGATCGCTTGCTTGATCTTTTTGAATCAATTCCCGTCTCCTACCTCGTCGTTCACAATTCAGCTTTGCTGCCTGAGAGCCGTCTTGCGATTGAAGATTTTTTGTGGCGTGCGATGGCGGCGGGGCGGCTGCGCTTCGTCGGCAATTACGGCGAGCGCGACGATCTTTATGCGGTCGTGAAAATTGAGCCGCAAGCGCAAAGCGAATCTCCCCTTCCGCCGCGCGTCACCCCGCGCGATTTTGTCAACGCGGCGAATGATTTTTCACCAGCTTTGCCGAGCGAGTACCGCCACGCCGCTTACTTCGTTTATCGTCTGTACAAAGCTTCATACGGAAGACATCCGCGCCGCGAAGAGTTGATGCGCGATGCTGAAGCGATCATGCGCGGCGTCACGACTTCCGATCCAAGATGGAAGGAGCGTTTGGAGAACAACAAACAGCTCTTCGTTGACGAATGGACAAGGCGCTCCGCATTCGCGGACGCATACGTGGGTAAGGCGGACGAAGAATTTACTGACGCTCTGTTCGCCAATGCGTCGTCGGAGTTGAGCAAGGCGGAACGCAGTGAGATCGTTAAAACTACGAAGAGCGATGAGCGGACGCGCGCCGATGTTCTATTAAAAGTGACGAACGACGAAGGATTTTACTTGCGCGAGTACAACACAGCCTACGTGCTGTTTATGTACTTCATCTACCTTGAGCGCAACCCGGACGATCCGCCTGACGGCGACATGAGCGGACTAAACTTTTGGGTTGATTATCTCCATCGCAACGGCGATCACGGCGAACTCGCCAGCATCTTTCAAACTTCGAGCGAACGCAAAGCGAGATTCGGCGCGCGTTGACGGTCGTTACGAAGAATCTCAAGTTTCCTTTCCGCATTCGAGCACAGACTTGTGCTGAGATGCGAGATTCACGGTTTTCACTTCATGGATCGAGAGTTAAGCTACGTCGGCAGAGACTTGGAGGCGATGTCGTTTGCTGAAAATTATCATCGCTGGATACTGAGCGTCTTCGCGCCTTACCTCGGCACGCGCCTCGTTGAAGTCGGAGCCGGAAGCGGGTCTTTCTCCGGGCTTCTCGCCGGGCGTTCGTTTCAAACGCTGACGCTCGTCGAGCCGTCAAGGGAAATGTTCGAGCAGTTGCAGCAAAGAGTCCAGACGCTCGACGCGCCGGGGCGGATCAAAACTGTGGAGGCCGTATTCGTAGATGTCGCGGCGGAAATAAAATCTTCGGAACGGCCAGATTCGATCATTTACGTCAACGTCCTTGAGCACATCGCGGATGACGAGGAGGAACTCCGCACCGCCCACTGCACGCTCGCGCGCGGTGGGCGCCTCTTCCTCTTCGTGCCTGCTTTGCGCTGGCTCCACGGAAGTTTCGACGACCATATCGGGCATCACCGCCGTTACACGCTTGGAGATTTAACGGGTAAGTGTCGTCGCGCCGGATTTGAGATTGTCCGCGCGCATTACTTCGACGCGCTCGGCGTCGCGCCGTGGTGGATCAAATATCGTCTGTTCAAGTCGGAGCGGATGGAACCGGCGGCCGTCAAGTTTTATGATAAATATGTTGTTCCCGTCGCGCAGAGAATTGAGAGCGTGATTCCGCCAAAGATCGGGAAGAACATCATCCTCGTTGCGGAGAAAACTGCGGATTGATTTTCGCGTCGTCCGTCTCGCGCGCCCAGCAAGATTCCGCGTCTTAATTAAAACTTGCAGAGTTTGATATCTTCTTTTCACCTAATCTGTTTTAGAAATACTTGATGGAATTTCAACGAACATTCGAGAGAAAGGGTGGGCGAAAGAAAATGAAAAAGGAAAACGACAAACAGGAAGAGCAAACCGAAAGACGTTACAAGGTGAGGGAAGTTACGCACGCGCAAGCTTCTTGGACGGAAGGAGAGCGCGGCGCGCCGGGCAAATTTACGATTCAACTTATTCTCGACAACGGAGTTGAAGAGTACATCTTGCAACCTGCGGCCGACGACATAGGCGCGCTCCTCAAGATGTTAAAAACGAGCAACCACGCGACGTTCGACACCGAACGCAAAGTGCTGATGTTTAATAACATCAGAGTTGATTAGCCGGACGACGGGGACAGGCTGTTAAAGTCGCTGACACTTAGCGCCCGGCTTTTAGCCGGTGTTCTCTTCCGCATCGAGCGCGCGGGGGTGGTGGGCGTCGTAAGTATGGCGCATGTGTTCGCCGGTGATGTGCGTGTAGATTTGCGTCGTGCCGATGTCGCTGTGTCCGAGCAGGGCTTGGACTGAGCGTGAATCGGCTCCGCGTTGCAGAAGATGCGTGGCGAAGCTATGACGCAAGGTGTGCGGTGAAGCGTCGCTGCGATTGATTAATACGGCGTAAGCTTTCAGTAACGCCCACGCCGCTTGGCGCGTCAGCGCACGATTGTGATTGTTCACAAAAAGGTGCGCCGCAACTTTGTTCTCCCCCTGTTGTCGCGCTCGCTCCGTAAGATAAAACTGCAACCACCTGACGGCGGATTTCCCGACGGGTACGCGCCGCTCCTTGCTGCCTTTGCCGTGACAACTGACGAGTCCGGCATCTAAGTCAACGTCGTTTGTCTTCAATGAGATCGCTTCGGAGACGCGCAAGCCCGTCGCGTACATCAACTCCAGCAGCGCGCGGTCGCGCAAGCCTGCGAACGTCGAAGTGTCAGGCGCTTCGATCAAACGGTTGATCTCGTCTTCGTTCAAAAACTTCGGCAAGTAAGCCGTGCGCTGCGGCGTCGAGAGGTCGTTTGAAGGATCGTGTTTGATATGACCATCGAGCATGAGGAAACGAAACAGCCCGCGCGCCGCGCTCACCACGCGCGACACGGAAGACGGCGCGAGACCTTCACGCGAAAGCGACGCGATCCATAATCGCAAATCTTCCCGCGCGAGTTCGGTAACGTTTTTACCGGCTTTAGACGCCCACTCTTCCAACCGCGCCAGATCGCGGCGGTAACTCTTGAGCGAGTTTTCCGCGAGTCCTTTTTCAACTCGGATGTAAGCGAGATACTCACCGACGACGTTTCGATTTGGAGTTTTTTCTTCCCTCATAATTTAACGCGGCAACGGCTGCGGCAGATTCGCCAAGGCGTAAGCGAGCACGGCCATCACGGCCACGTTCTCCGCTAATTCTTCGGGTTTAACCTTGTCGAGCGTATCGGCCGCCGTGTGGTGGTAATTAAAATACGTGCGGCTATCTTGCAGCAACCCGAACGCGGGCACACCTTGAGCAGCTAAAGGCGAGATGTCGGCTTCCGTGTCGTCAACGAGTCGCAACACGCCCGCGCCCTGACTCTGCAAAATGTTTGCGACGGGTTGCAGCAGCGGGAGCAGTTCGGGCTTACCCTTGATGTCGAAGCCGAGCGCGTGACCCGCGCCCCGGTCGCTCTCAATCGCGGCGTAATGATTAAGGATGTTTCCGGCTTGATTTTGCGCGTAGGTGCGACCGCCGACAAGGCCGTTCTCTTCGTTCATCCAAGCGATCACACGAAGCGTGCGACGCGGGCGCAGGGAAAGGTGCTTGAACAGTTCGGCGGTCGCCATCGCCATTGCGACGCCTGCCGCATCGTCAAGCGCGCCTGTCCCTAAATCCCACGAGTCGAGATGACCGGAGACGATCACGATCTCGTCCGGCTGTTGGCTTCCCTTTAGATCAGCGATCACGTTGTAACTCACGGCGTCGGGCAAAGTTTGCGGCGTAAGCAGCAGGCGCATCCGCACGCGACCTTGCGCGGCGAGGTGTGCGATTAGGTCGGCATCTTCGGCCGTAACGGCCGCGGCCGGAATCCGCGGCGCGTCGGCGGCGTAGCGCATTGCGCCGGTGTGCGGCAAGCGGTAATTCGCTCCGCCGACGGAGCGCACAATCGCGGCGGTCGCGCCGAGACGCGCCGCCGCGCTCGCCCCCACGCCGCGATACGCGACCGCTTCGCCGTAAGCTTCCCCGCTATAACCCGCGTCCGCGAGGCGCTGATCAAACGAACGATTGAAGAGCACGATCTTGCCCGCCACGCGCCCGCGCCCCAACGCTTGAAGTTCGTCGAAGCTTTTTACGACGACGACTTCGGCCGTTAAACCTGCGGGCGCAGTAGCCACGCTTCCGCCGAGCGCAGTCAAAATTATTTTCTGCGTCAAGTTGTTTGATTGACCCGGATATTCGACGAGCGCGCCCTGCTCTTCGCCGCGCACCCAGTGCGGCACGCTCAAGCGTTCCAATTGCACTTCGAGTCCGAGCCGCCGCATCTCGCGCGCGACGTATTCGACACTCGCCCCCGCACCCGCCGAGCCGCTCAGACGAGGGCCGATGTTGTTCGACAGATAAGCCGTCTGGCGGTAAGCGTAATCGCTTTTGAGCGCCGCCTGTTGGATGCGCTTAAGTTCGTCAAGCAGTTGCGCTGAATAAGGATTCGCGGTTTGTGTCTGTGCGAAGATCGGCAGATGGCACATCAAGGACAAAGCGAAGGCAATTGAAAAGATGCGTCGGCACGCGCTCGTTGCGGATGAAATAATGTTAGTCATTGCTGCTTGAAAGTTTTCCCCGT
>JACCYN010000089.1 GCA_013696465.1 Pyrinomonadaceae bacterium | reverse complement strand
CGGGCGGCAAATTTTGAATATAGAGGCGCGTCCGCAAAAGTGTCAAGCCGACAAATTCAAACGCACACAGGATACGCCTGCGGACACATCAATTGAATCATCAACCCGAAAATATCAATTGACGAGGACAACTCATCTCTCACCGCTCGCTTCTCAACATTCGTCCCAAGCAGGACATGGCGAACAGACATTCTACTTTCTATCCTATCGCACCCCGTCGTCTCCCCGACAAAACAGTTGCTGCGTTCTTGCGGTGTAATTTGCTCGCTTCCCTCCGGCGCGTGTTATTATCTTTTGCGGAAGCAGATTGTTGTTTCCGTCCGGGTTAGGAGAAAACCACTAGCAAATGAGCATTGATGCGCGTTCAAGATTAAGCGGCTCATCACCGAGCGGCAAGCGCGACACCGGCAGCCTGCGCCGCACTTCTTCATCCGCCGCCGATTCTCTTAAGAAAGAGCGCGCACCGAATCCCATCGAGTCGTTGCCGCGCAAACTTTCTTCTTCGGAATTTAACACCGCGCTCGTCCACTTTTATCGTGGCGAGATTCAACGCTCGAACACATGGCGCAACCGCCTCGACACGACGACCAACTGGGCGGTCTTAACCGCTGGCGCAACACTCTCATTCGCCTTCAGCGCCCCGCAAAATCCGCACTTCGTTATTCTCATTAACTCGCTGCTCGTCGCCTTCTTCCTTTTCATGGAAGCGCGGCGTTATCGCTACTATGAGATTTGGTCGAGCCGTGTGCGCGTGCTCGAAACCGGATACTTCGCACAAATGCTTCACCCGGAAGCGGCTGCCGATAGCGATTGGGCGGAGCATCTAGCGAACGATCTGATCACGCCGCATTTTACGATCAGCGAATGGGAAGCGGTCGGGCGGCGTCTGCGTCGCAACTACCTCTGGATATTCGCTCTGCTTGCTGCGAGTTGGAATCTAAAGGTTTACATGCACCCGCAACCGGCGCTCGATTTCGATGAATTCATCTTGCGCGCCGCAGTAGGAGTTGTGTCTGGCGACATTGTTTTCTCCGTCGGCATTATCTTTAACGCCGCGCTGCTCGTCTTCGCGCTTGCGACCGTGCGTCTGCGCGAAGCGACCGGCGAGGTGTTGCCGCGCCACGAGTTCTCGCTCCGCACGTTTCGCCGCGTCACGGATTGGACGCGCGCCGCCGCCTCTATCCGCCGCTCAACCACCACGCTGCGCCGCGCCCGACGCGCCCGCGCCCGCGTGCGCACCACCGCAAGCGGCAGCGCGACCGGCGAATGGAAGAAACCGGACACAGGTGAATGGCGACGCGCCGAACAAGAGCAAGAGACGGAAAAGACCTTAAGGTAAAATCATTAAGTTGAGTTGACGTTTAGGGAACAGAGCCGAAACCACGCACCAACACGAAGCAAAACACGAAACGAAGATTACCTCGCTCATGTCTTGCTTATCCGTGTTCTTCTCGTTCGTGTCTCTTCGTGTAATTCCGCGGTTGAATCTCACTTCTAACTCGTACCTCAACTCAAGTTAAAATCACGAGTTCATTAATCATCCGCGTGTTCTTCGCTTGATTCTCATTCCCTTATGCTCAAACTTGACGGACAGCCGTTCACTCTCGAACAGATCGCGCGCATCGCAAGAGGAGTTGAAACTCCGCTCGCGCTTGCTCCGGCGGCGCGCGAACGGATGAATGCTTCGCGTCGTGTGGTCGAAAGCATCATCGAGCAAGGCGAAACCGTTTACGGAGTCAACACAGGTTTCGGCAAACTCTCAGACGTTTCGATTAAGCGCGACGACTTGCGCCAACTTCAATTAAATCTCGTCCGCAGTCATGCCTGCGGCGTGGGTCGCCCGCTCTCGCCGGAAGAGACGCGCGCGATGCTCTTCCTGCGCGCCAACGTGCTCGCGCTCGGATTCAGCGGCGCGCGCTCCCTCATCGCCGAGATGCTCGTCAAAATGCTTGAGCGCGATGTGCTGCCCGTCGTCCCCGAAAAAGGTTCGGTCGGGGCAAGCGGTGACCTCGCTCCGCTCGCGCATCTTGCCCTTACCCTTATCGGCGAAGGCGAAGCTTTTTATAGAGGCGAAAGATTAACGGGCGCGGAAGCCTTGAGCCGCGCCGGACTCACCCCGCTCCAACTCGAAGCCAAAGAAGGACTCGCGCTCTTAAACGGCACGCAGGCGATGGCAGCCGTCGGCGCGCTCGCCCTGCATCGTGCCGAAATTCTCACGCGCACGGCCGACGTTGCCGGAGCAATGACACTGGAAGCTCTGCGCGGCACACCCACCGCTTTCGACGAACGCATCCACCGCGCGCGCAACCATGCCGGACAACAAGAGACATCCGCGCACCTTCTCGCTTTGTTGCAAGACAGCGAAATCCGCGAATCGCACCGCGAAAACGATCCGCGCGTGCAAGACGCTTACAGCTTGCGTTGTATGCCGCAGGTTCACGGCGCGGTGCGCGGCGCGCTCCGTCACGCGCGCGAGACGACCGAAGCCGAGACGAACGCCGCGACCGACAATCCGCTCGTCTTCTCCGACACGAACGAAGTCCTCTCCGGCGGCAACTTCCACGGTGCACCGCTCGCCCTCGCGTTCGACTACGCCGCCGTTGCCCTCACACACCTCGCCGCGATCAGCGAACGAAGAATCGAACGCCTCGTCAACCCCGACATGAACGACGGCCTCCCCGCCTTCCTCGCCCGCACCCCCGGCACATCTTCCGGCTTCATGATCCCGCAGGTCGCGGCGGTCGCGCTTCTTAACGAAATGAAAATCCTCGCCCACCCCGCGAGCGCCGATAACTTGCCGACCTCTGGCGGCAAAGAGGATCACGTCTCGATGGGCATGACGGCCGCCTTGAAACTCCGCCAGATTGTCGAAAACGCCGAACACATCCTCGCCATCGAACTCTTAGCCTCCGCCGAAGGCTTAGAGCATCGCCGCCCGCTGCTCCCCGGTCGTGGTGTGCAACAAGCTTACGAGCGCGTCCGCGCACACGCCGCCGCGCTCACCGAAGATCGTTCGCTTTCAAACGACATCGAACGAATTGCGGAACTAATCAGACGTGGTGAGTTTGCTCTATAGCAAGCCGCGTGGGGCTTACCTTCTGGGCATGTTTTGTCGCATAATGCGGTCTAATAATAGTTGGGCTGCTTCACTTGTGTGATTAGGAGATGAAAGAGAAATTTCTCGAACACATTCAGAATCGTGTCGCCGAAACATGCGTCGGTGCGTCGTCGCTCAGAAATCAAGGTGCTGGCGGAGTGCTTAAAGTTGTCCGTGAATATTTTGCCACGATGCCTCTAGATATGTTTGTTGCGCCTACAGAGGAAAGATTCTTGGTTGTGCTGAATAATGAAACCGAAAAGCTGCGCCGCCTTTTGCCTCAAAGCGCACAAAATTGGGGAACGGCTCGTAAAGCTATAAATCTTTTCCTGCGAGATGCTTTATATAATCGGTATCTGTCTGAACATTATGGCTTGGATCGGATTGAGGCATTTTTAGAGATACCGCTTGACGGCGATGTTGCAGGTGAGCTTCATGATCCTAAAGGTGAGCTTCATAATCTTAAAGGTGATGATTTGCCGCGATGGAAAAGTATAAAATCATTGAGTGAAAGCGAAAGCAGCTTATACCAAGCTAAAGCACAAAGACATGCTCAGGGACTGGGAGTAAATCGAGTGCATCTTGACTTGATTTGGTGGAGGGCTAAGAAATAGACATGGTTGAGTGTCGAAGGCGCAGCCCAACAAGTCCTTGCAGCGAACTCCCCGCCCGCGAGGTTCTCATGATGAAGGTCGCGTGGGGCGGGTCGTCGCTGAGATACTGTGTTGCAAGTCAAGCACTTTCCGCCCATTCAGGATCGAATGGTTGCCCTGACTTCAACACACCGTAAGCGAGATGAACGAGCTTTCGCATCACTGCTCCTATCACACTCATCTTGCACTTACCTCGTTCGCGCAAGCCCTTCGCCCAAAATTGAAAGAATGGACTACAGCGCAGTGCCGTGACTGCCGGAAAGTACAAAGCTTTACGCAGCCGGGCGTTGCCGATCTTCGACAACCGGGTGCGTCCACGCACCGAACTTCCCGATTGTCGCGCACGCGGAACCAAGCCAGCGTAAGCCGCAAGCTGCCGTGCGCTCCTGTACTGCGTGATGTCAGCGACCTCAGCGAGCAGCGTGGCGGCGGTCGTCGCAGCGATGCCCGGTATCGAGTCGAGCAACTCGCTTTGCTGTTTCAGCTTGGGGTCGCTGTTGATATGTTCGCGGATGAGGTGCTCAGTGCGCTTGATTTCTACGTCGAGGTAAGCAAGATGTTCTTCAATGCTCGCTCTGACCGCAGAGGCGGTAATCGCTGCTTCGAGCCGGTTACTCTCCGCCGTGCGCATTTCGACGAGTGCTTCGAGGCGGCGCACAAGTGCTTGTAATTCTCGTACTTCGGCGCTTGGCGGCGTCCACAGTGGCGGACGTTGAGTGTGACAGAAGCGGGCGATCAGTTCGGCATCCACACGGTCGGTCTTCGTGCGTGAAAGCTGTGCGCCAGCATAAGCCTTGACGGCTGCCGGGTTGATGACGCTCACGCTGTGACCTGCCTGATGAAGAAACAGTGCGAGTGCCTCGCCGTAAGTTCCGGTCGCTTCGAGACAGACGTGGATTAACTCAACGTGCTGCTTGGTGAGCCACTCTGCAAGTTGCTGAAAGCCGGACGCAGTATTCGGGAAGACCTTGTGCTTAAGTTTATCGTGCGGGTTGATGAGACAGACGTTGAACTTCGCTTTACTGATGTCGATGCCAAGTGTAGGAATGTTCATGAACCGATGCTCCTTGCCGGATGTTGCTTGCGGCACCAAGATCAACCTTGCTCATACAAGCTCATCTCTGAATAGAGAGGCATAAGATACTGTGCGATCTTGAGTGGTGCTCGCAAAAGTTGGGCACCGGGAGCTTAATCTCAGCGGCTGACTCAGGTTGGTCAAAAGTCCAGCA
>JACCYN010000088.1 GCA_013696465.1 Pyrinomonadaceae bacterium | reverse complement strand
CGGGCGGCAACCCGCTCGTTCGCATACGCCAAGTCTTTCCGGCGGATTTTGAGCAAGATCAATTCACGATCAAACTTGACGGGCAACTCAGCGAGAACAACCGCTTGAGCGGCACGTTCTTCTTCTCGAACTTCCCCGGCCTCGATCCGTTCACCGCGCCGAACAGCCAAGCATCGCCGTTTACACTCCGGCGCGACGACCGCAATCGCACGCTGGCGATCTCGGACACGCACACGTTCACTCCGAACCTCATTAACGAAGCTCGCTTCGGTTACTTCTCCCTCAATAACACGCGGCGGCTCGACGACCCGTTCCTCACGGATGACTTGACCAGCGCGGCTTTTAATATCGAGAACCCGGCGCTCTTTTTCGACGACAGTCCGGGCACGCGCCGCTTGGGTCAGTTCATCGGACGGAACAACATCGCTGGCTTCTCCTTCGGCGGCCCGAACGATTCCTTCAATCTGCGCCAACAACGCACCTATACGATTTTGGACAATATGACCTATGTGCGTGGCGCGCACACCTTCCGCTTCGGCGGCGAGTTTCGTCATAACCAATACAACACGAATCTGCCGGAAGAGCAGGCGACTGAGTTTGAGAAGTTTGAGAACTTCACGCAATTCCTCTTAGGGCGCGCGACCGAAGCCGACACGCAGTTCGGCGTTACTGACAAGCAGTTTCGCTTTAACGACATCGCCGGGTTTATCGCCGACGATTGGCGCGTCAACCGCCGCCTGACTTTGAATCTCGGACTGCGCTACGAGTTCTTCGGACTTCCGACCGAGCGCAACGGCAGGATCGGCAACTTTGATCCGAACCTCGTCACCGACACGGAGAACCCGCTCTCCGGCTTTATCGTTCCGAACAACGTGCAGACGACCGGCTTCGCGGCCGTTGACCAAGCCATCGCCGCCACCACGCGCGCGGACAACAAGCACACCCTGAACGGTCAGGACACCAACAACTTCGCGCCGCGCATCGGCTTCGCGTACTCGCCGTTTGACAACAATCGCCTCGTGATTCGCGGCGGCTACGGCATCTTCTACGACCGCCCGTCAA
The DNA here is from genome assembly GCA_013696465.1 of Pyrinomonadaceae bacterium. GTDB lineage: Bacteria > Acidobacteriota > Blastocatellia > Pyrinomonadales > Pyrinomonadaceae > JACCYN01. The sequence goes on along the minus strand of JACCYN010000088.1, from coordinate 1,441 downwards.
CGGCGTTCATCAACACGATCTTTTCAAACTACCCGTTCCTGCGCGAAGTCGAAGTCACGGCCGGAGCGCCGAACATCCCGATTGCGACGCCGTTTAACGCTGCCGGTCAACCGATCAGGAATCCGCAGACTGGCATCGGCGGCGCGTTCTCGACGCAAAACCCACTCCTCGGACTTAACCAATATTTGCCCGCGCGCATTTCCTACGAAGGAGCGGGCACGTTCCGTATCCGCGACAACACGGGCGTGACAACAACGCCTGTCGTTAGCAGCACCGGGCAGTTGGGCTCCAACCCGATTGATCTGGCGACCGGGCAGGCGATTCGCGGCAACGTCGCCGAGACCTTCGAGTTTCGCGCCATTGACCGCGACCTGAAGACACCCTTCGTGCAGCAATACAATTTCGGCGTGCAATATGAATTAACGCGCAACATGCTCATCGAAGTGCGATACGTCGGCACGCGCGGCAACAAACTGCTGCAAGCGCTTGCCCTCAATCAAGGCTTCGACTTGAATGATGCGAACGCACCCGATTACATCTTCGCACGCTTTGTAAACGAATATGAACGGGCGTTTACCGGCGCGCAGGCAAGGGTGGCTGCCGGACAACTCACGCAGGCACAGTTCACCGCCGCCTTCCCGAACGGAGCGTTACGCGCTGGCTCGTCGGCGCGCGAACGCGGGCGCGGCATCGTCTTCGGCTTCCCGAACGTGCTGACAGGTAACGCCGTTGACTTCAACTTAACGACCGCATCAACTGTCGCCTCCCGCGATCCCGCTACCAACGAGATTACGGGCGTGAGCGGCGGCACGTTCCTACCCTTCGAGGCGCGCACGCCCGTCTTAGGCTTCAACGTGCCGGAGGCGTTACTCCTTAACAACAGTGGATACTCCCGGTACAACTCGCTGCAAATCAATTTCGCGCGGCGGCTGTCGCAAGGGTTGCAGTTCAACACGTCCTACACGCTTGCGAGATCGAAAGACACGAGTTCAATTGACCCCGGCTCAACGGCGGGCGGCGGTCGTCCTGATGTTCCGAACGCGGGCTTCATAGTGCAAGGAAATTCGCGCGACCCTGATGCGAACTTCGCGCTCTCCGATTTTGATCGCACGCACCGCGTCAGCGCGAGTTTCGTCTATGATATTCCGACCTTCGGACGCACTTCGCGCTTCCTGACTGGCTTCCAGATCGCAGGCTTCGTGCAAGCCCAGTCGGGCACGCCGTTTACGATCTTTTCGCCGGAGCCTGAAATCGGCAACCTTGGAGCGCTCGTCCAAACGGACGTGCCGGGCACGCCCGCCTCGCTGAATTCGCTTCTGGCAATCCGCAATGGGTCGGGCGGACTCTTCCGCGCCGGCTTCGGGCGCCCGAACCTTGTCGGTTCGCTCGCAGACTTACGCAACGGCGGTAACGGCGTGGATGCACCTTTCTTTAACGCTGG
>JACCYN010000055.1 GCA_013696465.1 Pyrinomonadaceae bacterium | reverse complement strand
GAGAAGAAGAACGTGCCGCTCAAGCGGTTGTTCTCGCTGAGTTGCCCGTCAAGTTTGATCGTGAATTGATCTTGCTCAAAATCCGCCGGAAAGACTTGGCGTATGCGAACGAGCGGGTTGCCGCCCGTGTTACCCGTAATACCGCTTAAAGCAACATTGTTGTCCGAGATGGCCAGCCCTGCGGCATTGAGAAGCCTTGAGGCGTTAGTTGGCGGACTCGGAATGATAAAGCCGCCGGTGACAGGATTTGTTGCGTTGAGCAACTGAAGGGCGAGCGGCGAAATCTGCGCGGCGGTCAACGGGAAGGTCGGGTTTAACTGTCGAAACGCGGCGACGATGTTCTCCGCCGTGCGCGGCCCTTGAATCAAACCGAGAGCCGCCGGAAGCGTCGTCTGGCTCGATGCGGTCGGAACAAACCCGGTGTTCGCTTGAGTGCGTTGGTAGCCGCCGAAGAAGAAAAATCGATCTTTGACGATGGGGCCGCCGACGGTAAAACCGCCTTCGTTGCGGCGCGCGCGCGGGCGGGTGATGCCGTCGCGGTTGTAGAAGAAGTCGTTGGCGTTGAACTTCTCGTTCTGCACGAAGTAGTAGGCCGTGCCGCTGAAGCGGTTCGTGCCGCTTCGCGTGATGAGTTGAAAATTACCGCCGCCTGATCTTCCGGTTGAAGCGTCGTAAAGGCTCGTCTGGAGTTTGACTTCTTGGAGCGTCTCCGGCGCGGGCGCGATGTTGTCGGTAAGACTGCCTTCGTTGGAGGTGAGGTTGGTGGCATCAACGCCGTTAAAGAAAAGGCTCGTCGAGGTCGCGCGCGTGCCGTTGACGTTCGGCGAGATGTTGCCGTTGCTGTTGGTGGCGACGGGCGGGAGATCGGCGCTGACGCCGGCCTCGGACGACAGCAGGTGCGTGAAACTGCGCGTCGAAGTTGGCACTTGCACGATCTCTTCGGCGTCAATGCGGCGGAATGTGGTCGCCGTTTCGGGCGTCACCAGTTCCGTGCCGCCGACGACATTGACCGTCTCTGAGACGCCGCCGACCTGAAGCAGAACGTCGAGCGTGCGCGTCACGGACGCCTCCACCACGACGTTTTCGTTAATGACCGTGCCGAAGCCGTTGAGCGTGAACGTAACGTTGTAAGTGCCCGGCGGCAGCGCGGGCAAGGTGTAGCGCCCCTCGTCGTCCGTGGTCACTTCGCGCGTGAAGCCCGTCGCCGGGTTGCTGATAGTGACTTGTACGTTTCCGAGCAAGGCGCTGTTGGGGTCTTGCACAGTGCCGGACAATGTTCCTGTGGGAACGCCTTGCGCAAGAGCGGTGAAACTGAAGAGTAAAGCTAAGAGCACAGCACACGCCAAGCGCGTTGGGGAACGATGACTCTTGGTCATAAATCTTCTCCTGTTAATTCTGGATATAAAAGTGTGAATTGAAATTGACGGAAGCGAGTGTCCGCCGTCGTCGAAAACGTAAGCGCAGGCTTCGCACCTCCGAAGCGTAGTCCGGCGGCGCGCCCTCTCTACTCCCAAGCCTGCAAAAGTTTGTGTTCAAAGACGGAGGTTAGAGCGGCGGAATTAAGATGAAGTGAACAAGGAGTTAAATAGAGGTGAAGACGAAGTTAAATATTTGTTACAGAGACAGGAAGACAAGGCAAAAGGTAAAAAGCAAAAGTGTAAGCACGCCTGCGAGCGTGAATCTCAAACCTGAAATTCTTGATTTGAAATCAAGCAGAAACTTTGTCCGCACGGGAGTGCGACGGAAGGCGGGTGCAAGTTTAGCGAGGCTTGAAAGTTCAGTGAAGCCTCGAAGTTGCCGCAGGCGATCAGTGACCGCCGCCGTTTGAAGCGTGCTTGGCGTTTGCGAGGGGCGAAGCGGAAGCGAAACGCGGCTGCGAGCGACGGTGGTGCTTGGCTTCGGAAGTTAATCGTTGAAGCGTAAAGAAAACTTCGAGAACGACATCGCTGAGTTTGCGCGCCTCCGCGTGTGCGGTCGCGGAATGCTCGGAGCGAGTAAGCACGGCGACAGCGACATCAGTGCTTAGTTCGTTAGCGATAGACACGGATAACTTGTGCTCCTTAGGGGAAAATACGCCGAACCTGCCTAGCTTGCCCGTAACATTTTTAGATAAGCGAAAGCATAAACCGTTCGTGTTAACGGCGTGTTACAAAAACGAAAAATCTTTACGGCAATCTTCCGTCTGCTCATTCGTCTCTAAGTTGTTTTGGAACGGATTCCAACAGAAGCGGATTGCTGCTGGTAGGAAGCGAAATTTATCTGTAGAATAAAAATCTCGCCCGCGCTTGCTTCAGACGCAGGCGGTCGCTACTCAGGAGTAAATTTTTCAATGAAAGAAGCGTCACAAAGCAGCTAAGAGCGCCTCACGTCCGGTCGGAGAATTTTGTTTATGGCTCTTCTGCATATCTCGGATGCCAAGGGACGGCAGTGGCAATACCGTCTGTCCGCGCAAACCGCCTGCACCATCGGCCGCGCCCCCGACAACTGCATTGTGCTCGACGACATGCGCGCCTCGCGTCACCACGCGCACATCAGACATAACGAAGGAACTTTTATTCTCGTTGACGGCGTGGCGACCAGCGGCGGCGTGCAGCGCAGCGCCAACCGCGTGTTTGTCAACGGCGCCGCCAGCTTCGAGCACGTTTTGACGGACGGCGACCGCGTCACCATCGGCATGAGCACCCTGCGCTACGAAGCGCAACAGCCAATCGAGCCGGAACCGGAGGTGCGCTACGACAACAAACGACTCGGCCACACGCAACTGCTCGTCTCGGCTAACGACGTGATTCGCGCCGCGCTGCAAGCTAAACCGACGACCGCCACCGCTGCTACCACGAGCGCGCACAACGCGAATGAAGAACTCGAATCTCTACGGCGCAAAGCCGACATTCTCAGCCTCCTCTACGAGATGAGCCGCACGCTCAGCGCGGACTTCGATCTGAAAGATATTTTCGATAAAGCGACCGACATCATCTTTCGCGTCACACCGGCGGATCGCGTCGTCGCCTTGCTCACGGAGGCAGGCGCGGCGAACGATGATGAAGACAATTTACGCCCCGTTTCGATGCGCGTGAAGAACGAACAACTCGAAGCCCATGCGAAGAAGTCAACCATCGGACGCACGATCACGAAGAAGGTGATACGTGATCGCGTCGCGCTGCTTTCGCAAGACGCGGCGGCGGATGAGATGTTGCGCAGCGAATCAATCGTCTCGCAAGGCGTGCGCTCGACGATGTGCGCGCCGCTCGTCGCAGAATCGGGCGTTCACGGCGCGCTCTACGCCGACTGCCTCGATCCGTTCGCCGTCTTCACGAAAGATCACCTCGAACTCTTAAGCGCCATCGCCGCACAGACGGCCGTTGCAGTCGAAAGCGCGCGCTCGCACGAACGCCTCGCCCGCGAAGAGGTGGCGCGCGCTAACTACTCGCGCTTTCTCCCTGAATACGTTGTGCGCCAGATGCTCGAACACCCCGAATCGTTCAAACTCGGCGGCGTGAATCAAACGATCACGGTTCTTTTCGCCGACATACGCGGCTTCACGCGCCTCTCGGAACACGCGCCGCCTGAACAAGTTGTGCAACTCCTTAATCGCTATTTCTCTGCGATGACCGAAGTGATCTTCGCGCACGGCGGCACGCTCGATAAATATATCGGCGACGGATTGATGGCGCTCTTCGGCGCGCCAACCGCCAGCCCCGAAGATGCGTCAAACGCGGTGGCGGCGGCCGTTGAAATGCAACGCCAGATGAGCACGATCAACGAGGAGTTGCGCGAAGCGGAACTTCACGAAATCAGCATCGGCATCGGCCTGCACACGGGCGAAGCGACCGTCGGCTACATCGGATCAGAACGGCGCTCGGAATACACCGCCATCGGCGACACCGTAAACTTATCCGCGCGGCTCGAATCAAATGCGCAGGGCGGACAAATCCTCATGAGCGAAGCGACGAAAAGTGCCGCGCAGAGTCCTTTCCCGTTTCGCCCGCGCGATCCCATTACGGTCAAAAACCGCGTTCAGCCCGTGCCGCTTTTTGAAGTTGAATGGCAACAAGCAAGGGAAATGGTGAACGCGGAACGATGAACGGAACGAGTTAAGAGTTAAGAAGTCAGAATGGAAACAGTTTCTTTATTCTGACTCCTGTCTTCCTCTTCTTCATCGCTCCGCGTTCATCGTTCATACTTAATTTTATGTCTCAACGATCATTTATGAAAAGAACGCGCTCGTTTATGCGGTTCGCCTCGTTGCGCGATCTTGTCTCAGACTCGATGGCGATTGACATGGGATCGGCTTCGACGATCATCTCCGTGCGCGGGCGCGGCATCGTTGTTGACGAACCGTCGGTCGTCGCCGTCAATAAGATCACGGGTGAGATCGTCGCCATCGGCAAAGAGGCGCAAGGGATGCAGGGGCGTGAGGCGCGCGATGTCGGAGTCGTCGCGCCGCTCGTTGACGGCGTTGTAGCGGATTTCGAGCGTACGCAGAAGATGCTCGATCATTTTGTGCAGGAAGCGAGAAGCGGCATCTCGCATTTCTCGCGCCGCGCCGTGATGAGCGTGCTGTCAGGCGTCACGCAGGTTGAGCAACGCGCGCTGATGACGGCGGCCGAGCACGCGCACATCGGGCGCGTCTACATGGTTGAAGAGGGACTCGCCGCGGCCATCGGCGCGGGCGTCAAACTTGATGACCGACACGCTTCGGCTGTCGTTGACATCGGCGGCGGCACGACGAACATCGCCGTCGTCGCGCGCGGCTCAATCGTTTATGCGCATGCGGAGAGGATCGGCAGCTTCGATATTGACGCGGCGATCACGGATCGCCTGCGGCGTCATCGAGGGCTTATCATCGGCGTGATGACGGCCGAGCGTTTGAAGATGGACTTAGGGTCGGCGACCGAGCCGGAGAACGCTGACAAAAACTTGACGGTGAAGGGGCGCGACGTGCAGACGGGCAGCCCCGGTGCGATTGAAGTTTCGGCGGCGGAAGTTTATGGCGTGATTCAAACGATTGTGCGCAAGATCGCCGAAGAGGTGAAGATGGCGCTCGCCGAGTTGCAGCCGGAAGTGGCGGCCGACATCTATGATCGCGGCATCGTTTTAACAGGCGGCGGCGCGCTGCTCGAAGGCATGGAAGAATACTTGGCGCGCGAAACTCAACTCGCTGTGCGAACGGCCGATGAGCCGCGCTACGCCATCGTTCACGGCCTCGCCCAACTCTTCGACGAGCCGCTTCTGCTCCGCCGCGTCACGCGCAACGAACCGCACTTCGCGCTCGACGCGGAGGCGGGAGCGTTTGAAGGGTGAAAACAGAATACAGAAGTCAGGAGACAGAATAAGAACTGTATTCATTCTGACTCCTGTCTCCTGACTTCCTTGAAGCTATGAAGTTTGGCGATCTTTACCAGAAGCAAGTTCAAGTCGCGCGCGTGTACGGCATTCCGGTGCGCATTGATTACCGCTGGTTCGTGGTGTTTGCCATCAGCGTGTGGTTGATTGCGACGAACTTCGAGCGCGGCGTGCGTTTCGTGCGGGTTGATCCTTTAACGGCGTGGGCGGTCGGCGCGTTCACGACCGTCGCGTTGTTTCTCTGCGTCTTCGGGCACGAACTTGCGCACGCCGTGATCGCGCGCTTGGAAGGAATTGAGACGGTCGAGATCGTGCTGCACCCGTTCGGCGGGCTGGCGCGTTTACGGGGCGAACCCCAAAGCGCGAAAGCGGAATTAAACATCGCCATCGCCGGACCTGCGGCAAGTTTCCTGTTCGGCTTACTCGCTTTAGCCGTAACGTGGATCGCTAAGACGAGCGAGTATTACGTTGCGGCCGCCGCCTTCTTTCTCATCGGCAGCTTCAATCTGCTGCTCGCCGTCTTTAATTTGCTGCCGGGTTATCCGCTCGACGGCGGGCGTGTGCTTCGCGCGCTGCTCTGGCGGCGCACCGGAGATTTTAAGGAAGCGACGCGCATTGCGAGCATCAGCGGACAATTGATCGCGTGGACGCTCGTCGTCTTAGGTGTGTGGCTTGCTGTCTTGCGCGGCGATCTCTTAAGCGGGTTGTGGACGGTGTTGGTCGGACTGTTTTTGCGCAGCGCGGCGGCAAACGTCGTCAAAGAATCGGGTGTGGGAAAGCGCGCGACCGTCAACGATGCGATGGGCGCGCCGCTCTCAATTGAGCCTGATGTGTTGGTGAGCCATTTCGTCGATCAGATTCTGCCGCTTCATCGTCAGACGGCCGTGCCCGTCGCGCGCGAACGCCGCTTGCACGGCATCCTGATGCTTGAAGATTTGAAGAAATTGCCGCGCGAGCGTTGGCGCGTGACGCGCGCTGGCGAAGTGATGCGCCCCGTCAACCCGCAGCTTTTCGTCGAAGATGGAACGACGCTCGAACACGCCGAAAGTTTAATGCGAAGCAACGGCACGGGCGCGCTCGCCGTGATCAACGGCGTCGGCGAACTTGTGGGTTTTCTTCAGCCCGGCAAACTAAAGCGCAACCGGACGTAATTTGCTACGAAGCCTAATTATTTCATGAAGTTAAGAAGCTTCTTAGGATCAAGAGACTTCTTAATAATCCGATTAGTTGGCGCGTTTGGTGGTGGGATCTATCGCGTTGTTGCAGCTATCTATTATGAAACAAGTATCGGTGACGCCATAGGAGTTACTTGTCATTAGTTCTGTATTGTCGTTCTGCCCGCGCTCGCTTTCTGGACAGTTCCGACCTAAATCGGTGATAATGTCTGTTTTCAAGCGCGAGCTTTTTCTGAGTCGCTTAAAGTGAGACGGCTGAAACAATCGAGTTTTAGTAATTCTCACGTCTAGCGTTCACTGATGAGCCTGCCAATTTAGCTTGCGCTTTGATTCGCGGTTTGTAAGAACCTAAATTTTAACTTCACGATTAACGAACAGAAAGGAATTCCTTCACGTGGAATTATTGTTGACGCCAAGAAAAGCGATGAATCTTTTCAAATTTTCCTTTTACGGTCGCCCGACGTTCGGCCAACAGGTCTATCGTCCTCTGCTCGCTTTTGCGGCGAGCCTTGTCGCCGTTGCGCTCCACGCTTCGTCCGTTTTCGCGCAAGCGCACGGCGGCAGTGGTGGTGATGCCGCGCCTCATGCCGGAGGCGAAGCCAATCTGGTGCTGCCCGATCTTTCGCAAGCAGCATTTTTCGGCGTCAACGGGCGTGTGCTGTTGATGATCGGAATCGGCGTCTGCGTGCTGGGGATGTTGTTCGGAATGGCGATCTACATGCAGTTGAAGAATCTGCCGGTGCATCGTTCGATGCGCGAAATCTCGGAGTTGATTTACGAGACGTGCAAAACGTATCTGCTTACGCAGGGCAAATTTATTCTTCTCCTCGAAGTCTTTATCGGTGCGGTGATCGTGCTTTACTTCGGCTTCCTTGCGTCGTCCGTTGACGCGGCGACGGGCGCAATCACAAACGGGTTTCCGCCGCTCAAAGTCGCGGTCATCTTGCTGTTTAGTTTAGTCGGTATCGCGGGCAGCTACGGCGTCGCGTGGTTCGGCATTCGCGTTAACACATTCGCCAACTCGCGCACGGCGTTCGCTTCGCTCGGAGGCAAGCCGTATCCGATCTACGCGATTCCTTTGAAAGCGGGCATGAGTATCGGCATGATGTTGATCTCGGTCGAACTTCTGATCATGCTCTGCATTCTGCTCTTCGTCCCACGCGACTACGCGGGGCCGTGCTTCATCGGCTTCGCCATCGGCGAATCTTTAGGCGCGGCAGCGTTGCGTATTGCAGGCGGCATCTTCACGAAGATCGCGGACATCGGCGCCGACCTAATGAAGATCGTCTTCAAGATTAAGGAAGACGACGCGCGCAACCCCGGCGTGATCGCGGATTGCACGGGCGACAACGCGGGCGATTCCGTCGGCCCTTCGGCAGACGGCTTCGAGACTTACGGCGTGACGGGCGTTGCGCTGATCACCTTTATTCTGCTCGGCGTCCCCGATCCGGCGATTCAAGTGCAGTTGCTCATCTGGATTTTCGTAATGCGCGTGATCATGATGATCGCCAGCGCGCTCTCCTACTTCGTCAATGAAGCGATTGCGAAAGCAACCTACGGAAACGCCGACGTGATGAACTTCGAGAAGCCGCTCACGTCGCTCGTCTGGCTTACCTCGATCATCTCGGTTGTGCTCACTTACGTCGTCTCCTACTTGATGATTCCGAATCTCGGTAACAACCCGACTCTGTGGTGGAAGTTGGCGACGATCATCTCGTGCGGCACGCTTGCGGGCGCGATCATCCCGGAACTCGTCAAGGTCTTTACCTCGACCGAATCGCGCCACGTCAAAGAAGTCGTTATCTCATCGCAAGAAGGCGGACCCTCCTTAAACATTCTGTCGGGACTCGTCGCCGGAAATTTCTCCGGCTTCTGGCTCGGCATCAGCATCGTGATCTTGATGAGCATCGCTTATCTTTTTAGCGGGATGGGTGAAGCGCAAAACTTAGACCTCGGTCAATTGATGGTGGCCGCGCCCGTCTTCGCGTTCGGGCTTGTCGCTTTCGGATTCTTAGGCATGGGGCCGGTCACAATTGCCGTTGACTCTTACGGTCCTGTCACCGATAACGCGCAATCCGTTTATGAACTTTCGCTCATTGAGCAAGTGCCGAACATTGAAGCGGAGCTTCAGCGGGATTTCAACGTGAACCCTAACTTCGAGCGTGCGAAGCACCTTTTAGAAGAAAACGACGGCGCGGGCAACACTTTCAAAGCGACGGCAAAGCCCGTGCTCATCGGCACGGCCGTTGTCGGCGCAACGACGATGATCTTCTCGATTATCATCTCGCTCACGGCAGTAAACGGCGTGTTCGTCGCCGAGCGCGTGCAGAATCTGTCGCTTCTGCACGCACCGTTTGTGCTCGGATTGATTACGGGCGGCGCGATCATCTACTGGTTTACGGGCGCGTCAATCCAAGCCGTCACGACGGGGGCGTATCGCGCGGTTGAATTCATTAAAGCGAACATTCAATTGGAAGGCGTTGAGAGGGCAAGCGTCGAGGACAGCAAGAAGGTCGTGCAAATCTGCACGCAGTATGCGCAGAAGGGGATGTTTAATATCTTCCTTACGATCTTCTTCGCCACGCTCGCCTTCGCCTTCGTCGAGCCTTACTTTTTCATCGGCTACCTGATCTCAATCGCTGTCTTCGGATTGTATCAGGCGATCTTCATGGCGAATGCGGGCGGCGCGTGGGACAACGCAAAGAAGATCGTCGAAGTTGAAATGAAGCAGAAGGGGACGCCCCTGCACGACGCAACCGTAGTCGGCGACACGGTAGGCGATCCATTTAAGGATACGTCGTCTGTCGCATTGAACCCCGTGATCAAGTTTACGACGCTCTTCGGCTTGCTCGCGGTCGAGTTAGCGGTGAGCCTGACGGCGCGCAACAACGGTGATGCGACCTTGACGCACATTCTCGCGGGCGTCTTCTTCCTCATCTCGCTCTTCTTCGTGTATCGCTCGTTCTACGGAATGCGCATTATCGTCGAGCGCGAGACGAGAGTGGAGGAGATACGCGAGGCGGTCGGAGACTAAGAGAAAGTAAGCAGTGAGCGGTGAGCAGTAAGCAG
>JACCYN010000028.1 GCA_013696465.1 Pyrinomonadaceae bacterium | reverse complement strand
GGGGCGGGAAGGATGCGCACGCGGGCGCGCAGGTAAGGCTCTTCGTGAACCCAATGAATGACGCGCACGCGCTCCGTGCCTTGCACGATGAGTTGAATGCCTTCTTCATTGCGCATCATGCGCTTGACCATCACGAGCGTGCCGACATCGTTGAGATCGGCCGCCGCGGCCTCTGCGTCTCCCGTCTTGTCAGGGCGCACGCTAAGGCACGCGATCAGCTTCTCTTCCGTGGCGAGCGTCGCCTCCACAGCCGCCACCGAACGCTTGCGCCCGATTGTTAAGGGCACGAACGTGCCGGGAAAAAGCGTCGTGTTCTGCAACGGCAGCACGGCGATCTCAAACGGTTCGGCTCTGTGCTGTTCGTCTTGCGATTCTTGCGGCGTGCCGGTTATTTCTGGATTCTCGCTCATCAAAATACTCCGCCCTATCTGTAAAATTGCTTGAAAGAATTTGCGCTGAAAATTCGGAAGACCGACTCACTTGCAGTCGCCGCTTCGACGCAAACGCAAAACCAACAGCCCGTCCCGGTAATCGCTCTCGATCTGCGTGTCATCAATCGAGCAGGGAAACTGAATGCGTTTCTCGAAGCGACTGTAAGTGATCTCAAGTTGATAATAGGAGATGCCTTCGCGGTAGAAACCGTCGCGGCGCGTGCCCGCGATGTGGAGCACAGAGCCTTCGACGCTGACTTCGATTTCATCGGGACGCACACCCGCGATTTCAACAACGACGATCCAGCCTTCTCTGATTTCGCACACATCTGCCGCCGGACACCACCTGCGCTCCGACGGGCGCATCCGGCGCGCCATCGGCATCAATCGCAAAAGTTGCTCAATTGATTCAGCCATCTAAGTTGCTTTCTATGATTAAAGTTATACGCAAAATTTATGAATCGTTAAATACCGAAGATTTTTACCACAGAGGACACGAAGAAGACGGAGGAGAAATACCGGGATCGGCTCTTAACCTTTGTGATCTCCATGTCCTCTGTGGTTAATTCCGCTTTACCATTTCATTCAATTTAGAATTACCGTAGAGTCTTTCGGAAAGATACACGATTGTGCGGGAAACGGGCAACAAAGGGGAGCGGGAAAAGAGTTCGGCGGCGCGTTATTCGTCAAGAAAACTTACGCGCCGCCGTCAAAGTCAAAGTTCAGATGTTTTCCCTTAAACTTTAGCCGAACATCTTGCTCCAGAAAGATGAGCCACTTGAAATCTCTTCGAGCGCGTCTGCCAACTCGCGATCCGCTTCCGTCTCAAGCGCCACATCCGCCATCGAGATGATGCCGCGCAAGTTGCCGTCGCGGTCAACGACGGGGATGCGGCGCACCTGCTTGTCGCCCATCTTGCGGATCGCGTCAATCACGCGGTCGTTCGGCTGCGCGGTGTGCACGTCCGAAGTCATGATCTCTTCGGCGCGCGTCGCGTCAGCGTTTTTGCCTTCGGCGATGGCGCGCACCACGATGTCGCGGTCGGTGATCAAGCCGACCAACTTGCCGTTGCCCGAACCCGTCGCGCCGGAGCGACGCGAAGTTTCATCGGCGCGGCGCGTGTCTTCCGTCCCCCCTCCAGCGCTCGCTGTCGCGTCGAGCGGTTCGACAACCGGGATCACGCCCGTGTCTTCGTCGCGCATCAGCATGGCGACTTGCTGTAGGGTGGTGTCGCGCGTCGCCACCGTCACATCGCGCGTCATGATGTCGCGGCATCGCACATGCGAACGCTGCGCGCCGCGCCCTTGATAATCGCGTCCGCCGCCTTCGCGCCCGCGTTCATCTTCATAACGCATCCGCCCGTAGTCGTCGCGGTCATAGCCGCCGCGCCCCGTTGCAGCGCCGCCGTAGTCGGCGCGATTGCCTCCGCTACTGCCGCCTCCATAGCCGCCGCGCCCGTAATCGTCGCGGTCGCCACCACCGCCGCCATAGGGCAGCGTGTTGCTGCGATTAGGTTCGTTGACGTAATCTCCGGTGCGAGGGTTGGAATCGGTGCGCGTGGCGTCGTTGTCAAAGCGCTCTTCGGCGTAGCTGCGGCGTCCGCCGCGCCGCGCGGGGTAGTTCACACTGTCGTCTCGGTCGTCACGGTATCTCGACATCGCTGTTGTCATCCTCCCAAAAACTTCGGTTAAAAGAGCTTGTGGATTCCTGAGTCCATCGCCAAAGCTAGGACTAAGGAAAAAGCGCGGGCGGCTCACAAAATGTGCTTGTCCGCTCGCGTTCTTCTTCTCAATAAAACTGAAAGGGGACTTGAAGAGAATTATACTCACTTCGCCGAAGATTGCCAGCCGGAAGAAACTGCGTTTCGCTTGTCTGAGACTAAGTGACGAAAGAGTTACTGCCGCGTTTCGATCTCGGCGATTAACTGCACCTGTGCCCTGATGTCGAGCGTTCCAGTTTCAATCGGCGTGTCGGTTGCCGCCGCTCTCGCTCTAATAGAGTCTGATGCCTCCCTCTGAATAATTGGCGGTCTGCCCGCGCCCGCTTCTTGCACTTCGACGATGCGGATGACGCGCCCGCCGAGAGCTTGCGCCATCACCTGAGCTTTGGCGATGGCTTCGCGCGTGGCTTCCGTCAGAGCTTGATCGCGCGCGGGGCGGTCGCGGCGCAAGATGAACGAAAGATTCGAGATGCTGTTTGCTCCGGCACTCGCCGCCGCGTCAATCACGGGGCCGACTCGCGTGAGATCGCTCAGAGTAGCCGTCACACTGTTGCTCGCTTGATAGCCGGTGATTCGCGGCTGTTGATTCTGCTGATAATTATACTGCGGTTGAAGGTTGTAGCCGCTCGTCTCGATCTCAGCTCCCGCGCCCGCCGCCGTGCGCACGGCGCGAATCACCGCTTCGGTTTGCGTCGCGTTCTCACGTTGCGCAACAAGCGCGGTCGCGCTCTGCGTCACCACCGCGACGGTGACGACGGCCGTATCCGGCTGCGCCTGCACGATTGAGTCGCCCGTCACAAGCACGCGCGTGATCCCGGCCGTGTTCGTGGTGGGATTGTCCGTCGCTGCGCCGCGTCCGCCGACGGCGCGCATGGTGCGAACTTCAAACGGCGTGCCTTCTTGATAAGTTGTGATCACGTCGGGTTTCATCGTCCCGACGGCTTCTACTTCCGCCGCTTCACGAAACCACGATTCGGTTTGAAAGCGATTGGCATTGAGGAGTAGGTACTTCTTTCCGCCATCCACGATCAACCAGCCGCCGGGTTCAACCGTCCGGCTGAGACGCCCGCGCAACGTCGCTTCCTGCGTCTTCCCTTGTCTTATTTTCTTTGTCGTCGTCCGTGCGGGCGTCGCTTGCGCGGCAAACAGCAGCGCGACGGCGAAAACAACAATCGCATTTTGTAAACTCTTCATCTCTCATCCAACCTTTCTCTGTAATTTTGATCGAGCGCGCTTCTAATTTCAGGCGGGAAGAGGATACAACGCTTTTCGGGCGCGGCGCGCTCATTTGTTTGAACGCCGTAGAAGTGGCAAACTTGCGCCCCCCTCGGTTGCTCGCGGAGAAAATTGTTTGCTACGCTTCGTACAGCCAATGAAAACTTTTCAATCACGCTTAGACATAAATCCCAAGAAACCCGTGCGCAAAAATCTTCTCGTCACGGTCGGGCGCGCGGCGGACGTACCTGAAGGCAGAGGCGCGACCGTCGAGCTTGCGGATGGAAAAGAACTTGCGCTTTACAACGTGGGCGGCGAATTTTACGCGATTGAAAACTTCTGCCCGCACCGGGGCGCGCCGCTCGCGGACGGCGAACTTCACGGCAGCGCAGTCAGATGCGATTGGCACGGTTGGCGTTTCGACGTGCGCAACGGGCGTTGCTTAACGAAGCCGGACAGCACGGTTGAGACTTACGAGGTTCGCATCGAAGACGGATCGATCAAGATTCTGATTTGATTGAGAGCGTGAAGTCCGCGCGCATGGCGAACAATGTTAGCCAGACGCCGACTCTGCTTCGAGCACGGGCGACGCTTCGCCCAGCGCGCGGCGGCGAAAGGGTTTCATCTGCTTGTGGCGGCGCGACGCTTTCGGTTATCAAGCAGCGGAGTCGAACACTAGAGGAAGGGATGATTGAG
>JACCYN010000391.1 GCA_013696465.1 Pyrinomonadaceae bacterium | reverse complement strand
CCGCCTCGGTATCCAGATTTTCCCAGAATAGTAGTTTTCCTGTTTGTGCGTGAACGAAAAAGACGTTGGCAGAAGATTCGTAATAAGCGGGATTCGTGGACGAGGAACGACGCAGAGTTTGCGCATTGCCTGTGACGAAAAAATCGCAACCGATGGCCGCGCCGAGATCGCGCGCTTCCGCAAGCGTCATGTTGAGCGAACCTTGATAGCCGCTGCCGGAAGCGGCGGCGCGACTCTGCGCTTGATCCACAATCGTGATTTGCACCGCGTCTCTCGCCAACACTTTTGCAAGTTTCGCGGCGGCGCGACGCCCCGTCTCCGTCTCACCGAAATCGAGCACGGCGACCCTTGACGCAGCAAACGTCACACGGGCGAAAACATTTTGCGCAAGCGATGTCGTCAACAAACAGAAGACAAACGTGACGCACGAAATTTTCCAAAACACCCCGCGCGCGTTGTTGAAAATTCCGATCATCTTTTTAGCTTGTGGCTTGGTGCGCAACGTCCTCTGAGTTCGGCGTTGCGCGGCGGTAAAGCGCGTAAATTTCACTCTTCACTTCAGGGGGAAAGCAGACGCGGTGCAGGCGGTAGCCGCGTTGCAACGAGCGCGCGATGTCGCTCACCTCGCTGATCTCGCACACTCGCGGGCGCGCGTAGCCGCTTTCAATATGGATGCGCCACTTCGGTGCCGATTCGTGAGCCGCATAGGGCGGGTAGGGAACATCGCTCGCGTGATCTTCGATGAAGTAGTAAGCGGGCGCGAAGCCGCCGCGCCGGACGATCTCTCTCGCGTCGTGGATGAACTCGTCGCGTTCCGCTTCCGGCATATCGAGGTCAACGGCTTTGAAAAGACGACGCCCGATGAAGCGGCAGCTCAGATCGCGCAACACGGAATCCTTCGAGCGTTGCCACTGCTTAAGGTGAAAGAGCACATCCGAGTCATCCATTTCAAGATGATCTTCGAGCGTCAGCGTGTGATTTTTAAGAAGTTTCTCGAAAGCCGTTCCGGGCGCGCACCACACTTCCTCGCCCGCCGCGACGAGTTCGAGCGCGCGTCTGAGCGTCGAGCGCAGCACGGCTTCCGCCGAGCGCAGGGTGCGATGATAGTAAACTTGGCGGAACATATAATCCCGCGCCTGCAAATATTCCTCGACGGCGTAGAGTCCGCGCGCCGTCACGTAAATCGAATTTGTGGCGTCATCCACCGCGAGCGCGTTGATTATCCATTCGAGATCGTAGATGCCGTATTTCGCTCCGGTCATCAAGCTGTCACGCAGGAGGTAATCCATGCGGTCAACGTCCAATTGCGAGGAGACGAGTTGGGCGAGGTAGGCGGGTTGAAAATTTCCTTCGATAATGTCGGCGACGCGGCGCGGCAGCTCGCTCGAATAAGCGCGCAAGGCCTTGTTGATCTCCGTTCCTTCATTCAGCACGGTGCGCACCGTCCACGCCTCGTGATGGAAATCCAGAACTTTCTCCATGACGTGCGAGAAGGGGCCGTGCCCGACATCGTGCAGAAGCGCCGCCGCGCACGCCGCCGCCCTGTCTTCCGGTTCAATCCGTCGCGTCTCACTCAAACGGTCGAGCACGCGCATCATCAGGTGAAGCACGCCAAGGGAGTGAGCGAAGCGCGAATGTTCCGCGCCTTGATAGGTGTAGAGCGCGAGTCCCAGTTGCTTGATGCGGCGCAGCCGTTGAAACTCCGGCGTGTCAATAAGGCGCACGAGCAACGCCCCTTCGGGCATGTCGGTGCGCAAGCGGATGATGTTATGCACCGGGTCGCGGTAGATGCGTTCCGCCAATTGGATTTCGTCCTTCGCTACGCTTTAACGACTACCGCCTACTCCGAAGCCGCGTTCGTCGTGATGATGAAACCGCTTGCCGTGCCAGACGAGTAATCTGCAAACCTGTTATTGTTTACACAAGCTTTCAATTCAACACTTGCTTACTTAAACATTGAAGATGAGTTTAACACACCCCGTTCAAGAGCGGTTCGGTTCGCATATATCCAACGCGAAATCTCTTTTCCGAGAATCGTGTTCTGAAGCATGATGTAATGCTTTTCGCTGCAAAACCCCGTCCCACCCGTCGTAACCGTAAATTCAAATTATCGTTCGGATTATCCAAAAAACTGAATACACGCTCTGCTTAACATCCACAAGCCGCTTCGGAGAGCGAGAATAATCCCTACAGTTAGATATGTTTACAGTTCGTCGTAACTTTACCCGGTAGTTGGCACAGTCCTTGCTGAACGAAAATGATGCGCGAGCCTCAGGCAGAACCGAACCTCTGAAGCGATGACTTACCCGAAGATGATTCAGACGTTTGACGCGCGAGTGTTTGGAGGAGGAAGGAAGCTTTCGAGCGCGAAACGCATCAGAGACGTTCATCACCCATCGCTTCCAATCTTGAGGCTCCGTAACTTTACTTTTTCGATAAATGTTTTTAACCCCTAAGGAGGTTCTGAATGACATCTCTATTACAGCGCATCGCTGTTAAAGGCTTAACATCCGCCTTTGCTGCTTTGTTTGTGCTGATTTGCATAACGTCGATACAGGCACAGCAAACCACTGGTAATGTGCGCGGCATCGTGAGAGACCCGAACGGAGCAGAAGTTGCTGGCGCTCAGGTAACTCTCACCAATCCGAGAACTAATATCTCGCAGAATGCGCAAACCACAGACGGCGGCGGCTTTCAGTTCAGCAATGTGGAACCCGGCGACTACACGGTTACCATTGAGGCTGCAAATTTCAGTAAGCTCTCTCTTACTAATGTGCGAGTAGAATTGAATCAAACCACTGACCTTCCCGCCGAACTTCAAGTCGGTGCGCTCGGCGGCGAGACGGTCGAAGTCTCTGCTGGCGGTGCAGAGTTGGTAGATACGTCTACTACCACGCTCTCGCAGAGCTTCAATACACGACAAGTTGTTGAGCTTGCTCAAACTAATGTTGGCGGCGCGTTTGGCGGCGGTGTCAACAATCTCGCGCTACTCGCGCCAAATGTTACCAGCAGCGGCGGTGTCGGTGTTGGTTCGGGTGGTTCCGTCGGTGGTCAGCGCCCGCGCAATAACAACTTTGTGTTGGATGGCGTTGATAACAATGACAAATCGGTAACGGGTCCGTCCGTTTACACTTCACCGGAAGTGGTTCAGGAGTTTTCGCTTCTCCAGAACCAGTTCTCAGCGGAATTTGTACGCTCAAACGGCGGGCAGTTTATCACCGTGACCAAAAGCGGCACGAACGATTTTCGCGGCTCGGTTTACGGGTTTATCCGCAACCGTTATCTGAACGCGCTTGACACGCTCCAAAAGAACGCAGGCGTTGTGCGTGACCGCACCGGCGATCCGGACAACGGTGTAATCCCCTTCCCGCGTAGCGACTTTTTCCGCGGCGGCTTTAACGTCGGCGGCCCGCTGCTTCTTCCGCGCTCCGATGAGGGAGGACAAAGCCCCTTCTTTCTCGCGCGAGACCGGGCGTTCTTCTTTGTGGCTTACGAGAGATTACAAACTGGGTCATCTGCTTCTTCTGGTGGCATCACAACTCCGACGGCGGCGGGTTTCGCGGCGATCAACTCGATTCCGGGACTTTCTCCGACCAATCTCGGAATCTTCAACCGATTTGTGCCGGTAGCGCCGGTTGGTAACTCCACAATTACAGTTGCCGGTCGAACGATCCCGGTGGGCGATATCCAGTTCGCTGCGCCCAGCTTTGTCAAACAGAACTACCTCGTTCTGAACTTCGACGTCACTCAGAGCGAAAATACGCAGCATCGCGCACGCTTCAGCCGGAATAACAACCAAGGCATCAATACCGCTGCCAATCTGCCGACGTTCTTCGCTCCGATTCCGATTAAACAGCGTCTGTTCTCTTACACGCTGTTGCATAATTTCACCCCAAACTTCATCAACGAAACGCGCTTGGCGTATCGCCGAAGCGATCAATCTTTCCCGATCCCGGAAGGCTTCGTTTTTCCCGGTCTTGATGCGTTCCCGAACATCGGGTTGCTCGACCTCAATATTGATATCGGCCCGGATGGGAATACTCCGCAATTCGGTATTGAGAACAATTATCAGGTTGTCAACCAAAGCACCTACTTAGCTGGCAACCACTCCTTCAAGTTTGGCGGCGACTTCCGCCGTCTCATTTCGCCGCAGACTTTCGTGCAGCGTCAACGCGGAGATTTCCAGTTCAATACGACGGAGCGGTTCCTGCGCGACATCAGCCCGGACTTTCTGGCTGAACGCAACGTCGGCACGGCCCCGTATGCTGGCGATCAGCACATTCTCTTCGCGTTCTTCCAAGATGATTGGCGTGTTCGCCCGAACGTGACGCTTAACCTCGGTGTTAACTATTCGTACCAGCAAGTGCCGCGGGGCGCGAAGGAGCAGGTGCGCAACGCCATCTCCTCAGTTCCGGGTCTTCTCGAATTCCGCGAACCCCGCGAGCAGTTGACGAACTTTGCGCCGAAGGTTGGCATCGTTTACGCGCCGAACTTCGATTCGGGGTTGCTCGGTCGCGTCTTCGGCAGCAACGGTAAGAGTTCGATCCGCGCCGGCTTCTCAATGGGTTACGATTACATTTTCGATAACCTCTACATCCTGTCGTCTCCGCCACAATCGCAGCAGACGGCGAGTGTTGAGCCGACGGCCGGCATACCAAACTTCCTTGCCAGCGGAGGCATCCCTGACAGACCTATACCGATCACCAATGCGGCAGACGCGCGGTCGGCGACGGGTTCTTTCATCCCTGATCAAGAGGTGCCTTACTCGATCACCTACACGCTTAGTTTCCAACGTCAGCTTGGAAGCAATTACGGCCTTGAATTGCGCTACCTCGGCACGCGGGGCGTTCATCTGCTGACACAAAACCGCATCAACAGACAGCCGAGAGCTTCGACGGAGCTTGGCGGACTGCCGACGTTCCTGCAAGCGCCGACGCAGGCGCAGCTCGATGCGCTTCCTTTAACGCTTACTCAAATTCAGGCGCGCTCAAATCTGGTTCCGCGGTTCGCTGATGCAGGGTTCACAGGTTCTGTCGTTGGGTTCCTTTCAAACGGCAACTCCACCTACCACGGAGGTTCTGCGTCACTCACGCGTCGCTTCGCCGACGGCTTCCAGGGCACTGCGGCATACACGTGGAGTCACTTGATTGACGACACGACCGCCGAAGTGTTCTCGACCGTGCTTAGCCCGCGTCGTGTAGAAGATTTCCAGAACTTGAGAAGAGATCGTGCTGATTCAGCGCTTGATAGGCGGCATCGTTTCGTCACTTCGTTCATCTATGAACTGCCGTTCTTCAGAGAAAGCGAAAACAGTGTGGCTCGCGCCATACTTGGCGGGTTTAACTTCGCCGGAACGTACACGGCTGAATCCGGTCAGAAGGCGACCGTGTTGAGCGGTCAAGACTCGAATTTGAACGGAGACGCCGCCGCCGACCGCACCATCAGAAATATCAACGGCGTGAGAAACACGGCCTCTACCGTGACTGCTCTCACAAACACCGCGGGAGAGACCGTCGGCTACTTGGCTGATAACCCTAACGCAGAGTATATCCGCACCGGAATTGGAGCCATCTCCAACACGGCGCGTAATACCCTGCAACTGCCGGCCATCAACAACTTCGATTTCTCCGTCTTCAAGAACTTCCGGTTCGGAGAAACGAGGAGAATCCAAATACGTGCCGACTTCTTTAACGCGTTCAATCACCCGCAGTACATTCCCGGTTCGCCTAACGACGTAACGCCGATTTCTACGACAGCCGTGGGTGGCGTAAACACGATTACGGCAACTACGATTCAACCCGGCGGAACTTTCAACAACCCGGCGCGCGTCTTCCCCAGCAATCCGCGCGTGATCCAAATGGCGCTGAGGTTTGATTTCTAAACCGACCCAGCGAGTTCAATGGTAAGACATTTCGGGAGGCAGCACCGTGCTGCCTCCCATTTTTATTGAGTGAAACGCGCCGCTACAAAGGAATAATAAGGAATTAATTCAAAAGAATTGACATGCAGCAAGCATCGTGTGTGCGCTCACAATTGAAACTAAAAGAGGCGGTGTTGTTGCAAAAGAGTATGAAGAACAAGAAGGTTGCTCTTTATAACCCTCTCTTTTGCAAGCGAAGTTGAGAATGCAGAGGAGGTAGTACGGAAATCGCCACTAGGACTTTGACGACGTTTTACGCATCCGTTTGGAAGTTCGGTTGAGGCTGTTACTGAGTTCGATAATGCTTTCGAGATCGCGGCTGGCTCGGTTCGAGTGATGTATGTCGTTTACTTGCGCGTTTCGGAAAAGGGGATTAGTGACAAAGTTGCTGATGTTCTGATCAAGCTTTAACACCAAAGTTTTGAATTGACTTTCGTCGAGTTGCTCTGGCTGCTGAGAACTTTGATTTTTAGGCCTGTTGTCAGATTGGGGAAGTCCTAAATACATCTTCAACTCGTTGGCGCGACGTTTAACTTCAGCCGCGAGGGCGGATATTCGCCCATAGTCCGGCGCGTTGCCAGAGATGGTCATACGCTTTATCTCATTATTGAGAATCTGGATGCGCGCGAAATTTTCTTTATTCTTCTCAATTATAAACCTTCGCTCGCGCGAATTAGAGCGAGAGGGAACTCTTCGTTCGGCGTTCCTCAAATCCATTTCACGGTTGAGCAGTTCGGTGTCTCGGGACGACAATCCGGGAAGTGTTTGTTGCCCCACGAGCGGGGTTGCTAACGCAAAGGCAAAGAATGCAATCGTAATGAGTAATTTACCCGCGACGTAAATGCTCCAGTTCACTTTATCTCTCATTTGCCGTTACCTCCTAAACACATATTAGCATGTTCAAGATCAAGAATCTGCGTTAACGCATTACACAGAGCGCCTAAGTTTCTATGTGGAACTTAACAGGTGTCCCATCTTTTCTTTCTTCGTGCGCAGGTAATTTTTAGCGGCGTCGACCGTTTCGACTTCGATGGCGACGCGCTCCACGATTTCCAATCCGGCCTCTTGTGTCGCCTTTAATTTCAACGGATTGTTTGACAGCAATCGCACACGGCGCAATCCTAAATCTAAAAGTATTTCCGCGCATTGTGTGTATTCGCGCAAATCATTGGCGAAGCCGAGACGTTCGTTGGCTTCGACCGTGTCCGCGCCCGCGTCCTGCAAAGCGTAGGCGCGGATTTTGTTGATGATGCCGATGCCGCGTCCTTCTTGCAGTTGATAGACGATTGCGCCGCGCCCCTCTTCCTCGATCAATTTCATCGCCACGTGCAGTTGCGGGCCGCAGTCGCACTTCGTCGAGCCGAAAACGTCGCCCGTCAAACACTGCGAATGAATGCGCACGAGCGTCGGCACGTCCGCTTGCAAGTCGCCTTTATATAATGCGACAAACTCTTCGCGGCTGATGAGCGAACGGTAGCCCGTGATCTTAAATTCGCCGAACTCGGTCGGCAGACGCGCCGTTGCAATTGATTCAACCGACAACGCACAGCTCTCTGTAAGTCCCGAAGTGTTTTTAACTTCGTCTGCTTTCAATTTGTCAACTCCTTAAGAACAGCTCAGGTAAACTCGATTGCGCCCGCCCATGTTTGTGCGGGCGCGCGAAAACGAATGTTAATCTTAAAAGCAAGAACGCCGTAGCACGCGCCGCGTTCAAGTCTTCTTTCTTAAGATGTAAGACGATTATAGAGGCACGTCTTCGTTGCGCACAACAAGGCTTGCGGCTTAAGGAGCTTTGCGAGCGAACGCCGCGCTTTTTATAAATTCAGCACGAACAAAAATCCTTGCGAGGCAAGCAAACTCTGCTATGATGTTATTGGCTTTATCTCGCGCCCCGTCTCTTTTCTCTGACGCTCGCTTTGATAACTTTATACCCCGGAATTTTCAGAAGGCACAAGTATGTCGGTTAAAAAGCTTTCAAGCCTCGCCGCAATCGTATGCAGCGTTTTATGCGCGGCACAAATTCAGGCGCAAAACCACACCGGCGCTTCGGGGCAAAATCCTTCACCCGCTTCCGCTCAACCGCACGCGCGTTCGACGAACGATGCAGACGTTGCCGGTAATGGCAACGTCACGGCGCGACCGTGTTGAATGAAACCACCAATGCGGCCGGGCAGACTGTGCGCTGTGTTCGTGACACTTCCGGAGCGGTGATCGAATTGACGCTCGACACGGCCGGAAAAGTCGTCAACTCGAGCGTCATCAGCGGGGCGACGGCTAATCAGCGATAGGAATCTTGGGGTCGGCTAAAAAAGAAGCGCGTAAGTAAATTTCAATCGTTAGGGTCAGGAATCGTTTTGCTTTTTCGAGTGAAGCGGTTCCTGATCCGCTTTTACGGGTCGCTCGTAATTATCGCAACCCAAGTTCGCCGGAAGCGTGTAAGTGAGCGGCACAAGAGGCGCGCAGGCGGAAGCAATCTTGCGAGAATGAATTTCAGCCTGCGGTTGCCACATTCGGCCGCCCGCGTGTATGCTTTTATGTGTGGCGGAAATTTGATCGCGCCACTTCAAAGCCGGATAGGAGTTAGACAAGGAAGCACTTGATCGCTCAACTCAATCTCGCCAGCCAACCTTTTCGCAATCGCACGCTGCCTTGGATCGTCATCGCCACCCTCGCGTGCGTGTCGCTCTTTGCGCTCATCCTTATTCTTCAACAACACAATGAGGCGATGAGGCAGACGGCGATTGTCGAGCGCGAGGTGCGCGATCTAAACGAGCGAACGAGAACGCTTCGCCTAGAAGCCGAGCAGGTGCGCGACGCCTTGCCGCCGGAAGAACGCCAAGTGTTAGACGCCGCGCACGCCCTCGTTGATCGCAAAAGCTTTTCGTGGTCAGGGCTTTTCGCCGATCTCGAATCTTCTGTTTCCGCCGATGTGCGCGTGGCTCACATCGGCGTGCGCGATGTCACGAAGGTGGGCGGGCAAACTTTCGCCGAACTCGAATTGTCGGTCGTCGGGCAAGCGCCCGCCAACGTCACGCGTATGGTTTCGGAGATGAACCGCGCGGGCGTTTTCACCGCCGATCTGTTAACGCAAAATCCGCGCGCCGGACGCGGCCAGAGCGGAACCGAATGGACGCTGCGCGTGCGCTACACGCCGCGCGCCGGTCGCCCCGTCTCGCCTGCCGCGAACGAAAACACGGCGACGACGACAACGCCCTTTGATACACCGCGCCTCGCTCTAGCAGAGGGTAAGCAATGAAGAGTAGTGAACAAATCGGCGGGGGCAAGAAGAGGGTTAGGGACGGCGCGCGCGCGCGGATTTCATCTCGCATCACAGGACTACAAAAAACGACGGGCGCTTTTCTGTTTGGCACATCCGAAATCATTGGACTAGCTTCCGCCGTCGTGCTGCTTCTCGCGGCGCTCTTCAGTTATTTCTATTTTCTCGCGCCTGCTGATCGTCGCTTGTCAGAGTTGCGAACGGAGCGCGACAAACAGCAAAGACGCTTGAGTGATTCGACCAAGGGCATCAAGACGGGCGGCAACGCCCAAGCGAGCGTCGTGGAGATCAGCGAGAGCCTGCGCAATTTTGAATCGCAACATTTGCCGTTGGTAAGCGATGGTCGCACGGCTTTAATCGAAGAGCTCAACGAACTGATCCGCCGCAACGGATTGCGCATCGCCGCCGAACTCAGCTTCACCGCCCTTGATGCGCGTGCGCCGGGCGCGCGAACACAGAGCGGCGCGAGATCGTCAATCGCCAACCTGCAAACGATCTATCCCGGCACCGGCATCAATATGACGCTTGAGGGCGAATATCCCAACTTACGGCGGTTCATTAAAGACATCGAATCGAGTCAAAATCAATTCATTGTGATCAACGACGTGGAACTGGAGAGCGCATCGGACTCGAATGCGGCGCGCCGCTCATTGCTGAGTTTGCGTCTCAACATGGCCGCATACTTCCAACGCAACGTCCCGGCAACTGCGCCTGCGCCGCAAACGAATCAGTAAGCAACAATAATCATGCAAGTGTTTGAAGGTAAAACTCCGGCCGAACGCAACAAGTTAATCTTGATGATCGCTCTGTGCCTTGTCGCGTTGCTGCTTGTCGCGTGGTCGTTCGGCTTCTTCTCCGGTTCAGGCACAACAAAGAGGAACACGAATAACAGTAATCGCACAAGGAGAACGCAGACCGCATCTAACAACTCAACTTCAACAGCGAACTTGAGGGATGATACGCTTGTGCCGCCGCAACCTATTATCTACACGCCGCCGGGTACGACCGACGTGCCCGGAACCGGGCGCAACATCTTCGCATACTACACCGCGCCCATTCGCCCGCCACAAACCGCGAACGGAACGGCTGCGCCGAACGTCCCGACCGCCGAGCAGACGCCGCCTGCGCCGCCCCCGCCTTTGATTCTCGCCGGTGTGTCGCCTTCAAACGTCTACGCGCGCACAGGTGAGTTCACGCTGCAAGTCTCCGGCGACAAATTCACGCCAGCAGTCCGCGTCTATTTCGGCGGTGGCGAACTTCCGACGCGCTTCGTCAGCCCGCAACAACTCTCAGCCACCGTCCCGGCGAACCTCATTTCTTCGCAGGGCAATCATGAGATCGTTGTGCGCACAGGAGACAGACAGCTTTTTTCAAACACGATGACGTTCAACGTGACACCGCCGCCCGCGCCGCCCTTCACCTACGTCGGATTGATCGGCGGCCCAAGCTATAACGACACGGCGGTGCTTAAGAATCGCAGCAACGAACTCCTGAACGTGCAGCGCGGCGACGTGGTTGGCAGCCGTTTCCGCGTGACAAGCATCTCCGAGCGGGCGATTGAATTCGCCGACACCGAATTAAACATTAGACACACTTTACCGGCCGTCGAAAATCGTCCCGGAAATCCAGACAATCGTTTTAACCCGCCACCACGCTCCGCCGTGTCCGACGACGACGAGCAGTAACGACGCCGGGACACGAGTTGCTGTCTGGAATTGACTGTTATGCGCGCTGCGCCTTTGAAACAAACGCGACGAAGCGAAGAGGGCTACACGCTGATCGCGCTGCTTGCGCTCGCCGCGATCATGATGATCTTCATCACCGCGGCCGCGCCCATGCTCCGTCAACAGGCGCAACGCGAACGCGAACTCGAAGCGATCCGACGCGGCGAAGAAGTTGCAGAAGCGATCCGGCAATACATTCGCATCAATAACGGTGTTGCACCGACCTCATGGGAGCAGTTGCAGGAAGGCGTCTCGCGCGGCACGAAGAAGGTGCAGATATTAAGAACTTCGGCGGCACGCGATCCGCTTTCAAAGTCAGGCGAGTGGCGGTTGATCAGGCCAACCGATCAGGCGATGATCGATTTTCAGCGCGACCTCGCTTCATACACCAGAAGCACAGGACAAGTTCCCACAAATGATCCTCTTCTAATTAGTAAGCGAGAGCTTTTTCCTCCTCCCGTAATTTCAACTAACAATGCATCAAGCGATCAACCGTGCAACGCGGCAGGCGATGAAGATGAAACCGAAAACGGCACGGGGCAGTTCATCGGTGTGGCGAGTCGCAGTCGCCGTTGTTCGGTTGTTAATTACTATGGCATCAATCACCACGACGGTTGGATTTTCACTCCGCTCTTTCGCTAATCATCATTCTCAAATCTGATCGACGCTGCAACTCCATCCAATTCGTCGTCGTTTGATCAAACGTCGCGCAGAAACTTTTTTCGATAAATCTTATTCACCGCGCAATAAGTTATTGACATCAACACGCAATATGTTTATATACTCAATATGTTGTGCGCCGTTTGTTCTTGGCTACAAGAATAAATTTGCTACATCATCTTGTGGTTCACGGACAACAACTGAAAAAGGAGAAGTGATAGCTTATGGCTACAAAATCAGGAGGAACGAGCAAGAAGAGCGGCGCGAAGAAGAGCGGCGCGAAGAAGAGCGGCGCGAAGAAGAGCGGCGCGAAGAAGAGCGGCGCCAAGAAGAGCACCGCTAAGAAAAGCGGCGCCAAGAAGAGCGGCGCCAAGAAGAGCACCACCAAGAAGTCAAGCAGCAGTAGGTAGTTCGCTAACCGTGCTCCGCCAGTTTGAAGGCGGAGTGAGAAACAACTTTCCACAGGCGCACACAAAACTTTTCGGTCTTCACCGACCATTGATCAAGGACGACGGCTTGCAAGAGCTTAGTCGTCCTAATTTTTTGTCACGCTTATTGCTCACGGCAAAGTGAGCGCATTTGATCTCTTTCATAAGAGGGATAAAATCTCCTGCCCCTAGTTCACATCTGTTCTGTAACAGGTTGAGCAATGCTTTTATGATTCACGTCGCACTAGTTGAGCCGGAGATTCCGCCGAACACGGGAAACATCGCGCGCCTATGCGCGGCGACGATGACACCCCTCCATGTCGTCGGCGCAACCGGATTTCGCATGGACGACCGGATGTTGCGCCGCGCCGGTCTTGATTACTGGCCTCACGTCGCGCTTCACCGCCACCGCGATCTCGACAGGCTCAAGGCGCATCTCCCTTCGGCGCGCTTCGTTTACTTAACGACGAAAACGGATCGCGCTTATACCGATTGGCAATTCGAGAGCGACGATTGTCTTGTTTTCGGGCGCGAAACGCGCGGTCTGCCGGAAGAAGTGTTGCGCGCCAATCCCGACAGATGTTTGACGATCCCCGTCTTGAACCCAGCCGTGCGCAGTCTCAATCTCGCCACGTCCGTCTCGATTGTGCTCTACGAAGCCCTGCGGCAGACGCGCGCGTTTTGAAATTCCCGCCCCGCTTGTTAAGCTTAACTTGCTGAAACCTGAATCAAATTTATTCCTTTGTTTCAAAACTGAAATTTCAGAACTTGAATTTATTTTATGACTGCGGAAAGAAAAGAGATACGCAACATCGCCATTATCGCCCACGTTGATCACGGCAAGACGACGCTCGTTGACGCGATGCTGCGGCAATCGGGGACGTTTCGTGATAACGAACAGGTGAGAGACCGCGTGATGGACTCGATGGATTTAGAGCGCGAGCGCGGCATTACGATCATGGCGAAGAATACGGCGGTGCGATACGGCGACGTGAAAATAAATATCGTTGACACGCCCGGACACGCCGACTTCGGTGGCGAAGTCGAGCGCGTGTTGAAGATGGTTGACGGTGTGATGCTATTAGTTGACGCGGCCGAAGGCTGCCTGCCGCAGACGAGGTTTGTGTTGCGCAAGGCGTTGGAAGCGCGGCTGCCCGCCATCGCCGTCGTCAATAAAATTGATCGGCACGACGCGCGCCCCGCCGAAGTGGTTGATGAGATTTACGATCTCTTCATTGACCTCGACGCGACGGACGAGCAGATCAATTTCCCGATCCTCTACGCGGTCTCGCGCGACGGCATTGCGAAGAAAAATTTAACTGACGAGGGAAAAGATTTGCGACCGCTCTTCGATCAGATTGTGGAGACGATCCCCGCCCCGCGCGCCCTGCGCGACGATAGCCTTCAACTGCTCGTCGCCAATCTCGACTACAACGATTACGTCGGTCGTCTTGCCATCGGGCGCGTTTTCTCCGGCGAAATCAAGCAGGGCGACGCGGTTTCAATCGTCAAACGCGACCGTAGCATCGTGCGCACGCGCGTCTCGCAGCTTTATGTGTTTGAAGGGTTGAAGCGCGAACCTGTGGAGAGCGCCGGTTTCGGCGAACTCGTCGCCATCGCCGGAATTGAAGAGATCGAGATCGGCGAGACGATCACCGGCACGGAGAACCCGCAGGGACTTCCGCCCATCGCTGTAGATGAGCCGACGATCTCAATGGTCTTCGGCGTTAACACGTCGCCGTTCTCAGGGCACGAAGGAAAGTTCGTCACGTCGCGACAGCTGCGCGAGCGGCTTGATAAGGAGACGCTCTCGAACGTGGCGATCAGGGTTGAAGCGACTGATTCGCCGGATCAAACGAAAGTATCAGGTCGGGGCGAATTGCAGATGGCGATCCTGATCGAGATGATGCGGCGCGAAGGTTACGAGCTACAGGTGTCGAAGCCGGAGGTGATCACGCGCGATGAGAACGGCACGTTGGCCGAACCGATTGAACTCGTCGTCGTTGATTGCCCCGATGAATTTATCGGCGT